>CAYOOS010000004.1:32247-32755 GCA_964405585.1 uncultured Acidobacteriaceae bacterium
CGTAAGTACCCTTGTGCATCAGGAATAGTCCGTGCTGTCCGAACAGTCCAAATGGTTTGCCAAACAGCGTGATGACGTGTTCCGCATTCAAGGGAGGCGTGCCGCCTAGGTTGGCGATGGCGCCCACACCACCCATCTGGATCGAAAAACCGATCAGCCAGTACGCCAGAATGCCAACCCCATAGACCACCAGGTTCATCATCATCGTGTGATTGGCGTTTTTCGCGCGAGCCAGGCCCGTTTCAAGAAGTGCAAAGCCCAGTTGCATGAACATCACCAGGAAACCAGTGATCAGCGTCCACACAAAATTGATGGCAATCTTGTTTTGCCCCACCTGGTTGGCCAGGTCGCCGATCGTAATCCCCTTCTTCGCATCGCTGACGGTAATGTCGCTCGCCGTTCCCGTCTGGCTTCCATCCGCATCACCCTTCGTGCGCGCATCAGGGGTGGGCACTGGTGCGTTCGCCAGATCCGCCTCTGAGATTGCTTTTGGAGCAGCCGCCGGTGC
>CAYOOS010000005.1:0-32523 GCA_964405585.1 uncultured Acidobacteriaceae bacterium
TAATTTAAATTGACTCACCTTCGTCAGTATATCAGGTTCAGGAGCCGGTTCTGGTTCTGAACGCCACTTACGAACCCATTAACGTGACTGCCGTGCGGCGCGCCATGGTGCTGCTCTTGAAGGGCGTGGCGCAGGCCGAAGAAGTACATAGCTCTGAGGTCCACTCCGCTGCACACGCTCACAAAGTGCCTTCGGTGATTCGCTTGCTAGCCTATCGCCACATTCCACAGCAGAGCCGTGCTCTCTCTCGGAAGAACATCCTGTTGCGCGATCGCAATACCTGCCAGTTCTGTGGCCGGATCTTCCCCAGCGCTGAGCTGACACTGGATCATGTCTTGCCGCGATCTCGGGGCGGGCGCTCTTCGTGGGAGAACCTGGTGGCGTGCTGCTACCACTGCAATAACACCAAGGGCGACCGCACTCCAGAAGAAGCGGGGCTTAAGCTAGCGCGACGTCCCCGCCCCTTTACCCTCCATACCTCGCGCCAGCTGATGCGACTAATTGGTCACCGCGATGAACGCTGGCGTAAGTATCTGTTTTATTAAGACTTATTCAAGCGTCGGACAATCCTGATCCGCTACAATTGGCCTCCTGAAGATTTGGGAAACCTTTTCGCCCACAACGCATCTAAAACAGTAATACCACTTCGAGGACACACCCCGGGAAGCAGTTAGGGCAACCCCCTAGCTGCTTCTCTTCCTTTTAGCCCACTTTTCGGATGACTTTATCGTGCTCGCCCGTACTGTCCGCCTTGGAGCATTTTCCTGTGTTGGACGCTAGCGCTGTGGCGATTCACGATGCCCGCCGCTCGGCACCTCGGGAAAGCTCTCCAGCGCGGAGGCTTCATCTGGAAACTCAGGAAAGACCTGGTAAAGTTGTGTCACCTTTAGAATCTCCTCGACCCTAGGTGCCAAACCCACCACTTTCATTGCCCCGCCTCTTTTGACGACAGCCAGGTAATTGCGCACCAGTTCACCGATTCCGGAACTGTCCAGGTAATCGAGGTTCTTCAAGTTCAGAATGATGTTCCTATGGCCACGCTTCAGGAGTCCCAGAATGGCCTCGTGGAAGGCCCCGCCTTCAAACGAAGTCAAACTTCCATTTACGTCTACTAGAGACACGGTATCAACTTGCCGGGTGGTTACGGTGAAACTCACGTGATCCTCTCCTGGGCGATGGTGCGCTAGATTGTATCGCGTGTTCGTAGGATGGCAAGAGCCTGTCGCCACCCCCGTGACGTCGTTCTCCTGACCGCCTATTGTCGCATCACCACCCGCAGGCCCCGACGCCAATTCTCTACAAGGCCCACGCGGATTACCTCGATTTCTGGTTTCAGGAAGCGCAGCAGAGTGTCTGTGCTGGGATGAAAGCGCAATGCGGGCGCCACCAGATAGACCAATGGCGGATCCGGATGCAATTCAATCCCCGAGAAATATCCGTAGCGCGCCAGGTCTCCTTGCGCTTGCAGTTGCCGTATCCGGGACCAATAATCCCCCGCCTGCAGCGGTAAGTCCGGATTCTCCACCGCCTTCAGTTCGACAATCGCCAGCCGGTGCGTCCGCGTGACGCACAGCAAGTCCAGAATGCCGTGCTGTCCTGCGGATTGTGCGAATACCTGCTCATATACGTGCGCTGGGTCCAGCGTCAAATCGATCCGGCTGGCATCGTTCAGCACCAGGGTCTGCATCCATCGTTCGGCTTGTGCGCGATACATCGGGTGGCGCATGTCGCTTGCCATCGGGTGCCGGAAATTCTCCAGGTTCAGCACAAGTTGCTTCAGTGCAACCTCATTGTGAGCGTTGAGTTCCTCCCAATGGCCCTCCATACCGAATGTGACCTGCCCATCAGCCCAGCGCGCAAAGGCCAAACCTCGGAAGCGCAGGACCACTTCTTGTGCCTGGGGCGAAGCGTGCGCGCGAATGGCGTCCGGTGCCAGCGCCAGGACCGGGGCAATCTCCGAAGCAGCTCGGTCCAGCAGTAACTGGGATTCGCGGTGCGGCACTAACCACGCGTTGATGTTCCCGTTCGCACACGGATCGACGCGCTCCAGTGTTTCTCGTTGCGCGTCCCGTTCGTACACCTGCACGGCCAGTCGCGGGTCAATGGCATGCAGGCGCGCCGCAAGAGACGCGGGCTTGCCCTTCGGCAGAATCAGTCGCAACCCGGAGAGGTTGCCGTGCACGTTGCTCTGGCGAGCGCGGTCCAGCCATAACAGCGCGTAGGTAATACTGCTTTCGAGAGCATCCGGAGATTCCTCGTCAGGAACGGCCAGGAACGCATACTGCAGCATCCCTTTGCGGCTTATTCCCCGCGCATAGACCCGAGAGAGAGAATGCTCCAGGTCTGCCGCGATGGAGAGTTTTTCGAGTGTTTCATCGGGAAAGCGCTCGGCTAGAATGCGCCGGAGCTGCTCGCAGAATTCTTCTCGTGATAAACCCTTGGCGTCGCGACAATAGTCCAGCCGGACAATTTCCAGCCGTTGCGGTTTGCCGCGGCCGAAGCATTCCACAGCCAGCTGCAGGCGTTTTTCCGATTGGTCGGTAATGGCCAGCACGCGCCGCGTCACGTTGCAGTTCTCGGACCACAAGTGGAGCAGCGGCTTTGCCGCTGCCCCGCGAACTTCCCAAGCCAGCGGCGCGCTCGAACTGATCCGTCCGCCGTTCTCACGGATCTCGATCATCGCGCCTTTCGATAAATCCCGCAGGCGGCCCCGGAGCTCCTCGCAGAGGTCCATACTGCTATATTAATCTAACTATATGGTTAACGAACAACTATTTCACAGCAGATAGTTGTAAATAGGTGGCGCTCACGAAGGGCTGCTGCATGTTCCAGGTGGCGGGTACGTGGTCAAACGAAATCTCAATGGGACGCCGCTCTCCCGGCGCAAGTGCGGCCGCCGGCGCGCCCAGCACGCTGCGGGTTTCGCGCAGTGCGATTTGATCCATGGAATCGGCGAACTCCACGGTCAGCGACAACATCACAATTTTCGTCGGGCCATCATTAACCACTTCCCCAGATAGAGTTGTCACTTCCTGATGGAGGAAATTCTCCGCGCGGCTCAACGCAATCTTCTCCACCTTGACATTCTTAAGGTAGGCCTGCTCTGCAGGCGTCATCTTCAATGCAACTGTTCCCTGAAACAGCAGTGGCTTTTGTCCCGGCACATGGAATAGAACCCACAAGCTGAGGCCGATCGCCAGCGTCACCACAACGCCGATGAGCACTGTTACCCAGGCGCGCGCTTCCTTTTTCTCGGGTTTTTCGTTTGCTTGCACTGCGTCTTGCATGGCTACTTCTCTCAAATTCTCCGCGAGTCTCTTACCGGCTTCAGCGGCCGAGGCTCAAGCGGTGTACCAGCGGTTCCGGCAGGCGCGCTTTTCGCATGCGTTCCTGGACCTTTCCGATTTCATAGGGTACACGCCAGAACTCTACCACCTGGTGCTCCAGATCGGCGATGGCAAATCCTGCGCGCGGATCGGAATCGCGTGGCTGCCCGACGGAACCCGGATTCAGCAGGTAGCGCTTCTCAGCCTCTACGCGCAGCACGCTGCGTATCTCATTGTTGCGTGGGTGCAACTGCAAAACCTCCAATTGGGAATCCTGATATGCGAAACCTCCCTGGTGGTGCGTGTGGCCGTAAAAGGTAACCGGCAAAGAGGAGTCCAGCAAACCTTCCAGCGCTTGCGTGGGGGTAAACACGTACTCGTCTTCGTCCTGAAACGCGCCGTGAACCAGCACCACGCCTTCCGCTTCCAGCGGGCCTTGCGGCAATGCCGCCAGCCAGTCCAGGTTTTCGTTGGAGAGTTGCGAACGCGTCCAGTTGACGGCCATTTTGGCCACCGGATTAAAATCTTCAGTGGACATCAGATCTGCAACCGCTTTGTCGTGATTGCCACGAATCGTGGCCGCGCCAAGTTCCCGAATGCGCGTAGTCACTTCGTTCGGGTCCGGCCCATACCCCACGACGTCGCCCAAGCACACCACCCGTTCCCAGCTCCCTTTCGCCGCGTCGAGGGAGGCTTCTAGGGCCGTTAGATTGGCATGGAGATCGCTGAGAACTAGGAGTCGCATCCGGCCTGTCCGAACCGTGCCCAAGAGTATAGATGAAGCCGGGGGGCCAAGCGCAAGGCAATGTGAACATTCATCAACACGTTGATGCCTCCCGCTGTGGCTAGAAACGTAACAGGAAAATATCACCTGCCGCGAAACATTCCACCCGCGAATCTCGTCTATACGGGTGCGGCCGATGTTCGTGCTGTTCGGGACGAAACGAGATTTAGTAAAGAAACCCCGCGGTGGCAGCCGCGGGGCCATTGACACTCAGTTATTCCGGATTGTGAACCAGGAAGAAGAGGTGTCTTCATCGCGAGGCTACCTTTTCCTCTGCCTGTGTGTCAACTCTCCCGTCCTGCAACGGCTATTCGACCGACTCGCTCATTGAAAGGAAATGACTCGCATGTGCAACAAATCCATCGTTCGCAGTTTGATTCTGGTCTCGGCCCTCGCCATCTCCGTTCCCGCGTTCGCCAAGCCCATGGTCAAAGATCTTCCCATCACTCATACCATCCACGTTGGCATGACCAGCGTGCAATCCGGCGATTACCGCATCCTCATTGACGGCAATCATCTCACCATCCAAAAAGGCAAGAACGTCGTGGCGCAGGCGGAAGGCCGCTGGGAAGAGCGCGACTCCAAACCACCTTATGACGAGGTCGTTTCCGACGGCGACGGTAAAATGCTGGAACTGCGTTTTGAGGGCAAAAAGAGCGTTTTCGTTTTGGCACAGTAAAGGACCAAACACGTGATCGCTACCTTCGAATCACCGGGGAAGCTGTATCCAATTGCAGCTTCCCTCCTCTTTTGCGCCACACGGGAATTTCTGAAGTGGCAAACACCTGTGGTTGCCGCGAGTGAACTCCTTTCAGCTATTGCGCTCGTATTGCGCGCGCGCATTTTTCCCCGTTTCACCCCAACCCCGAGTACGCTAGCGAACCAACATACAGTCTCCATAACTGTAGAATCGGTAGCGCTCCGCAACGGCATGCTCGTATGCCGCCAGAATGAATTCTCGTCCTGCAAAGGCGGATACTAGCGCCAGTAATGTCGATTTCGGCAAATGAAAATTCGTCAGTAGACCATTCACCACGCGAAACGCGTGCCCCGGGAAGATGAATAGGCTGGCCTCGGCTTTTCCGGCACGGATGATCTTCCCGCTGTCGAACTCCGTCGCCTTGGCCGCTGCATCCTCCAGCGCGCGCACAACCGTCGTGCCCACTGCAATCACGGGGCGCCCTGCTTTTCTGGCGCGATGTACTTTCTCCGCCGCTTCTTCGGAAATTTCGTACGCCTCGGAATGAATCTTGTGCTCCTCGAGCCTCTCCGTGTGGATGGGCTGAAATGTTCCCAGCCCAACGTGCAACGTGATCTCACACGTTTCACAACCTCGGCTTCGTATTTTCTCCAGAATCTCTCGCGTGAAATGCAAACCTGCCGTTGGCGCGGCTACCGCCCCGGGCTTCTGCGCATACACCGTCTGGTACCGCTCGCGATCGGATGATTCGTCGGGGCGGTTGATGTAAGGAGGCAGCGGCACGTGTCCCAACCGCTCGACGTTCTCTTCCACGCTTTGCCCGTTGCGCGACGTAAAACGCATCGTGCGCAGTCCCAATTCTCCGCGTGCCAGGATTTCACCTTCCAACTCGCCGCCCCCGAACAGCACCCGTTCTCCAACAGCCATTTTTCGGCCCGGGCGCACCAAGGCTTCCCAAATCTCCAATTCGATTTTTCGCGCAAGAAAAACTTCCACCGTTCCCGTCAAGTGTTCTCTCATCGTCTTGCGCGATGGCGCTTGCGAGTGAACTCCGGCGCGTTTTCCAAAAAGACGCGCGGGCAAGACGCGCGCATCGTTGAGCACCAGGAGTTCATCACCGCGCAACAATTGCGGCAACTCCGCAAACGCGCGATCCTCCCACGTACCACTATGGCGATCGAGCAGCAGCATCCGTGAAGCTTCGCGCATAGCCGTAGGCCTCTGCGCGATCAAGTCGTCTGGCAACTCGTAGTCAAAATCGTCAACTCTCATTAGTCCGAACTATAACAAGACAAATGAAATAGAGCTGTGATTATGTCCTCAAGCATACCTCGCCCTAGTTGAAATACAAGAGGGTCCCAGCTCCACACTGTTTCGTATACGATTGTAAATAAATAGGTTACGTACAAACAAAAGAAGACAAAGACTGTACTTGACAGTACTACGCTAAGATTATATTATGTAGATGAAATCATCGATGGAGGCCTCTACCATGAGAGCTACTTTAACCCGTTTTGAACCTTTTCGCGACAGCAATACCCTGCAGGACCAAATCAATCGCCTTTTCAATCAAGCTTTTGAGCGGACTTCGCAGGAAGCTAACTTGACGGCCTGGGCACCAGCGGTCGATATCTATGAGACCGAGCACGAACTTGTCGTCAAGGCGGATCTTCCGGAAATCCAGCCAGAGCAGCTCGACATCCGCGTCGAGAACAACATCCTCACCATCCGCGGTGAACGCAAGTTCGAGGAAAAATTGAACGAGAACAACTATCTGCGCGTGGAGCGGTCCTACGGCTCCTTTAGTCGCAGCTTCTCTCTTTCTAACAGCGTGAATGCCGAAGCGATCAAGGCCGACTATAAGAATGGTGTCCTGACGCTGAGCATCCCAAAGCGCGAGGAAGCCAAGCCGAAGCAGATCAAGGTCAATGTGGAGTTGCCCGCCTTTGCTGCTGCCGCGGGCCGCTAAAGCGCGAATCGTTCACTAGGAAACCGTAGTGGGTTAGCATATGGGGCTGGCACTCGCGCCAGCCCTTTTTCTTCAGCGAACCAGGGAGGTGAGGAATCATGCTGCGTTTCGACAAAATGACCGTGAAAGCACAAGAGGCGCTGCAAGCGGCGGAAGGCGTTGCCGCGCGCCACGAAAACCAATCTATCGAGCCCGTGCATCTTCTTGAGGCGCTCATCCAGCAGCCGGATGGGGTTGTGCCCCCGTTGCTTGCCCGCCTCGGTATTCGCGTGGAACTTCTCACGCAGGATCTCGAACGCGAAATCGGTCGCCTGCCAAAAGTTCAAGGCTTCGCCCAACAAACCATGGGGCGTGCGCTGAATGATGTCTTAGAGCGGGCCTTCAAGGAAGCCGACAAATTCAAGGACGAGTACGTCTCCACCGAACATTTTTTCCTAGCCATTGCAGGACAGGACCGCGACCCCGCGGGTCAGATACTTAAGAAAAATGGCGCCTCCTACGAAGCTATCCTGCAGGCTCTGGCAAGTGTGCGCGGCAGCCAGCGCGTCACCTCGCAGAATCCGGAGGCGACGTACGCGGCACTTGAAAAGTATGCGCGCGATCTGACCGAACTGGCCCGCCGCTCCAAGCTCGACCCAGTCATCGGGCGCGATGAAGAGATTCGCCGCGTGATGCAGATTCTCGCGCGCCGCACGAAAAACAATCCTGTGCTGATCGGGGAACCCGGCGTTGGCAAGACTGCTATCGTCGAAGGCCTGGCGCAGCGCATCGTTTCCGGCGACGTTCCCGACGTTTTGAAGACCAAGCGACTGGTGGCGCTGGACCTGGCGGCGATGGTTGCGGGCGCCAAGTACCGCGGCGAATTTGAAGATCGTTTGAAAGCGGTGCTGAAGGAAATTGCGGAAGCGGAAGGGCAGATCATCCTGTTCATCGACGAGTTGCACACTCTCGTCGGTGCCGGTGCCGCCGAAGGCGCCATGGACGCTTCCAACATGCTGAAGCCGGCGTTAGCGCGCGGTGAATTGCGCGCCATTGGCGCCACCACCCTCAACGAATATAAGAAATACATCGAGAAGGATCCCGCCCTCGAGCGCCGCTTTCAACCTGTGATCGTCTCCGAACCAACTGTCGAGGACACCATCGCGATTCTGCGTGGTCTCAAGGACCGTTACGAAGTGCATCACGGCGTACGCATTAAAGACGCTGCTATCCTGGCCGCCGCCACTCTCTCGCACCGCTACATCTCCGACCGTTTCCTGCCAGACAAGGCCATCGATCTGATTGACGAAGCCGCCGCCAGCCTTCGCATGCAGATTGATTCCCTGCCAACGGAAATCGACGAGATTGAACGCCGCATCCTCCAACTCGAAATCGAGCGCCAGGCCCTGCTGAAGGAAACTGACGCGCATTCCGTGGAGCGCCGGGCGCAAATCGAGAAAGAACTGGCCAAGCTGCGCGAGGATTCCAGCGGGCGCAAGGCTCGCTGGCAAACCGAAAAGGCCGCGATCGCAAAAATCCGCAAGCTGAAAGAGCAGATTGATCAGCTTAAAGCCGAAGAGCAGCGTTTTGAACGCGCCGGCGAACTCGCCAAAGTCGCGGAAATCCGCTATGGCAAGATCGCTCAGGCGGAACGTGAATTGAAAATTGCCCAGGACGCTTTTGACTCCGTCCAGAAAAACACCCGCATGCTCAAGGAAGAAGTCGACGAAGAAGATATCGCCAAGCTCGTCAGCAAGTGGACCGGCATTCCCGTTGGCCGGTTACTCGAGGGCGAAGCCCAGAAGCTCGTGCACATGGAAGAACGTCTCCGCCAGCGCGTTGTCGGCCAGGAAGATGCTCTCGCGCGCGTAGCCAATGCCGTACGCCGCAGCCGTGCCGGACTTTCCGACGCCAAGCGTCCCATCGGCTCGTTTATTTTTCTTGGGCCCACCGGCGTGGGCAAAACCGAATTGGCGCGCGCCCTTGCGGAATTCCTCTTCGACGATGAGAAGTTGATGATTCGCATCGATATGTCCGAATACATGGAAAAGCATAGCGTGTCGCGCCTGATTGGCGCGCCTCCGGGCTATGTCGGCTACGAAGAAGGCGGGCAACTCACCGAACAGATTCGTCGCCATCCTTACTCCGTCATTTTGTTCGATGAAATCGAGAAAGCGCACCCGGATGTCTTCAACGTGCTCCTGCAAATCCTGGAGGACGGTCGTCTGACCGACGGCAAGGGCCGCACCGTCGATTTCCGCAACACCGTTCTGATTATGACCAGCAACGTCGGCTCGACGGCGATTTTTGAACTTTCCGGCAAGGACCCCGAGCGTGCTCGCAAGGAAGCCATGGAAGCTTTGCGTGCGGCCTTCCGACCGGAGTTCATTAACCGCATCGATGAAATCGTGATTTTCAATCCGCTCGGCAAGGAACAACTCGAACGCATCGTCGTTCTGCTACTGAAGAATGTCGAAAAGCTCCTCGCGGAACGTCAGATTACGCTGGAATTGACGCGGCCAGCCATCGACTTGCTGCTCCATGAAGGTTTTGATCCGGCTTACGGAGCCCGGCCGCTGCGCCGCACCATCCAGCGCCTCGTTCAAGACCCCCTGGCAATGCAGATCCTGGAAGGCGCGATTCTTCCCGGCGACCATGTGCGCGTCGATCGAGATGCCAAGAAAGACGCCATGCGCTTCGAGCGTGTGCCAGCCAAGCCCGCCGCTACGGCAGCCAGGAAATGATCGTGGGGATCAGCTTCAAATCGGCAGGTGCGCAACTCGGCTTGACGCTCTTCAAGTCGGGTTCTAGACTATTTTTTCTGCCGGGCAAATTCAGATTTCACCAGGAAAGGTTGATCTCGTGAAAGTTCTTCGTACCGGTGCTCTTCTGATTCTTCTGAGTGTGTTGTTGGTCGTCGTTGGTGGCGCTCTCGGAGGCCGTGGCGGCATGCAGATCGCTCTGGTCATCGCCATTCTGATGAACGGCATCTCCTACTTTTTCTCGGATAAAATTGCCCTGAAATCCAGTGGCGCCCAGCCGGTCACTCGCGAGCAGCTACCCCGTCTCTACCAGGTGATGGAACGCCTCGCGGCCAAAGCGAATATACCCGTGCCGAAGCTCTACGTGGTTCCTGACGCGGCGCCGAATGCTTTCGCCACTGGCCGGAGTCCCAGCCACGCCTCTGTCGCGGTTACGCAGGGTCTGCTGCAGATCATGAACGACGACGAGCTCGAAGGCGTGATCGCTCACGAGCTTTCTCATGTGCGCAATTACGACATCCTCACCAGCTCCATCGCGGCCACCATCGCTGGCGCGGTCACCTACATGGCCCAGATGGGCAGGTGGGCGATGATTTTCCGTGGTTACGGCGGAGGTCGCGACGACGACCGCGGCGGCGGGCTCTCGGCTTTACTCATGATCTTCCTTGCGCCCTTTGCGGCCCTGTTGTTGCAGCTCTTTTTGTCCCGCACGCGCGAATATGCTGCCGACGAAACTGGGGCCCGCATGGTGGGCCAGCCTTACGGTCTTATCAGCGCGCTGGGGAAGCTGGGGACGTACAACAAGCGCATACCCACGTCGGCCATATCTCCCAGCACTTCTTCGCTGTGCATCGTCAAGCCAATGTTCGGCGGAGGCACACTTTCCTCGCTGTTCAGCACCCATCCCCCACTGGAAGACCGCATCGCAGCACTCCGCCAGATGGTGAACACCCCGTTGCGGTGATCCGTCGCAGCATGCAAGGCAAGTTCATCCTGCGGTAAAGATTTCCGTTTATGTGAACGCCCGATTCGCCTTTGCCTTATCCCCTCCCCACTAAACTAATCATTTTAAATAGCTTACTTGAGCGCTTCGATCGCTCTCGATTTGGCTGCACAAATGCACCTATCCGTCGTACCAGCTGAAGTCTTCATTGAAAGACTTGAGGGATACAGGGTATGAGCTGTCGAGACACTATTCATCTGATTTGTATGTATTTAGAGGGAAAACTCTCTCCAGGCGTCCAGGTCGAAATTGAGCGCCACCTGCATTCTTGTCCGGACTGTCGGCTGGTTCTAGACGCTGCAACGACCACCTTGGATCGCTATTTTGGGCCCGCCAAGTTCACTTCAAATTCCCAGGCCGCCTGAGTAGTTCCCACTAACCTCCTAACAATTCAACACTTATTCGTCTAATCACGCTTGCATCGCACGGTCTAGTCCTTCTGCTCATAATCTTTATGACTTTAATCACTCCCCTGTGAAAAACCTGCAAAAATTACGTGTGTAGAGGTGCACAGGTAATCTTTACTGGTACTAGTACCCATGCGTTTTGCCTCCATCCCCCATTCACTTCCTACTAAGCCTTTCCTCTTTATGGTCTTAGAAGTACTACTACCAGCCGCCCCACTTTGGCTTCACGAGTGCCCGTTTTCCATACAGCAGGGCGGCAACGCCAAAAGGAGACGAAGGCAATGAGCGAGTTTCAGGAAACGAACATCCAGAGCACGGCTGGCACTCCCCGTTGGGTGGGCCTGGCAATCGCGGCCCTTGGTGCACTTTCCCTAATCGGCATCGCAGTCGGCTGGAGTGCTTTGAGTCACGCGAACTCCGTTGAGCAGTCTACACAGGCTTCTTTGAAACAGCAGAACGATGCACTAGGACAGCGCCTGACCAAGTCCGAAGACCAGAATCAGCAGTTGCAGAGTGACCTCAAGGTTGTCACGGACAAGTTGAACGTCACGCAGGAAGAGCTGATTAACGCGCGCAAGCAGTCAAAGGTCGCCATTGCTTCCTACGACAAGAAGTTGACCGGCTTGGCTTCCAACGTCAATACGCAGCTAGCCACCAAAGCCAGCACTGACGATGTCAACAAGTTGAACGGCGACGTGACCGGCGTCAAGAGTGACCTCGACGTCACCAAAGCCAAGCTCGATCGCTCCATGGGAGACATGAACGTGATGAGCGGCCTGATTGCCCGCAATCATGATGACCTGGAAGAACTCAAGCGCCGCGGCGACCGCAACTACTTTGAATTCACCTTGACGAAAGCCAAGACTCCGCAGCGTATTGGCCCCGTGCAGATGTCTCTGAACAAGACCGATTCGAAAAAATCTAAGTACACCATGACCGTTTTAGCAGATGACAAGACCATCGAAAAGAAGGACAAGACCGCCGGCGAACCCGTGCAGTTCTACGTCAAGGGCACCGCGCACATGTCTCCGTACGAGATCGTCGTGTTCGACGTGGGCAAGAACCAGATCACCGGTTATCTGTCTACACCCAAGACTGCGGCATCGGCAACGGCCGCCAGCAATACTCCCGCACAATAACCAACTTCTGCTTGCATTATCCGTGCAAGTCCATTTCCTTGAGAGCGATGCGAAAAGGGAGGATCCAGAGAATCCTCCCTTTTCCTTTGCCCGGTTTAACTTGCTCACGCCGCCTGCGCCTAACAATCAACTGCCTCTGGACAGCTTTCCGGCGCTGTGCCAATCTAGTGGTCTTCGGACAGAAGTCATTTGAAGCAGCATCCTATGAGGGGGAGGAAAAATGAAAACAAAATCCATTGCAGGCTTGGTGCTCGCTCTTTTTGCGGCAGGGCTGTTGTACGCCGCCACTGGGACTTGGACCGGCTATATTTCCGATAGCATGTGCGGGGCAAAAGGCACTAGCGAAAAGCACGCCGATTGCGCCGCCAAATGCGTGAAGGAGCACGGCGCGAAGTATGTCTTCGTCAATGATGCCGATAAGAAGGTGTACGCCATCGATGACCAGGACAAGGTTGCCGCTCATGCCGGCCATCACGTCACCGTGAAGGGCTCGGTTGATGGTGACAATCTGAAGCTTGCCTCCATCGAGATGGCCAAGTAAGACTCTCGTTTTACATTCTGGTCTTGAACAGGCAGGAGTTCGCTCCTGCCTGTTTTCTTTTGGCACTCCCGCTGATTTCCGCTACGATGAGTCTTCGCCCATGTCCGCTATTCTTCTTCATGTCGGCCGCGCCTTCACTCCCCTGACGGAACTTCTCGATGCCGGTATCCTCATTCGTGACGGCGTGATCGAATCCATTGGCCCGCGTAACGGCATGTCTCTTCCTGCTGGCGCGCGCGAAATCAGCGCCGCTGGCAAGACCGCAGCCCCGGGCTTCCTCGACATTCACATCCACGGCGCCGGTGGTCACGACGCGATGGAAGGCACGCAGGACGCGCTCCAGGCCATTTCTAAAACTATTGCGGCCCACGGCACTACCTCGTATGTGGCAACAACTGTCACCGCCAGCCCTGAAAATATCTGTAGAGCTTCGGCCGGCATCTCCCGCTACATCGCTCTGCAGCGCCAATCTGCGGATACTAGAGCGGAAATCCTCGGCATCCATTTCGAAGGACCGTTCATCAGTCCCATGCGCCGCGGCGTTCACCCCGTGGAATGGCTGAAGCTACCCTCCGAGGAATTGCTCGCAAAGTTCATTGCGGCGGCAGGCGGCCAGGCCCGCATCCTCACCATTGCGCCGGAACTTCTTGGAGCCATGGCCTGCATTGATGCTGCGCAAGAATCTGGGATGGTTGTGGGGATCGGCCATACCGATGCCACCTGCGAGCAGGCTTTCGCCGCTTTCCACAAGGGTGCGCATCACGCCATTCATATGTATAACGCTATGCGCCCGTTTTCTCACCGCGATTCCGGCGTTATCGGCGCCGTCCTCACTTCACCCGGCGTCACCGCGGAACTCATCGCCGATGGTGTGCACGTCGACGAAACGGCCATGCGCCTTCTCCTTCAGGCGAAGGGCGCGGGGGGCGTCATCCTGATCAGTGACGGCATCTCCGCCACCGGCATGCCGGACGGGACATACATGCTGGGATCATTCGAGATAACCATGAGCGGCGGTGTCTGCCGCAATTCCGAGGGCAATCTGGCTGGCAGCTCGCTGACGCTGGACCGCGCCTTGCGCAACATTGTTGCTCTTGGCGCCCCCCTCGGCGATGCTCTGCGCATGCTCACCCTCAATCCCGCCACGCTGTTGGGCATCGAATCCAAAAAGGGCTCGCTCCGCGCAGGGGCCGACGCCGACATCGTCCTCCTCGATGACGCGCTCAACGTTACGCAGGTCTGGACCCGCGGCTTTTCAAACTAATCCCATCTGATTCCGCAAGTTCCGGGACTGGTGAATGCTGCATCGCCACAGGGAATGTGAGTCTTTGACTCGAGAACGATTTTTTCCGGAATTATCTTGCACTGCAATACAAGCAAACTAAGAATTCAAGGGGATCTTCAGTTCGTCCGCAAGTTGCTGCGCATTGAACGGGCTGCAGGGGAAATAGCGTTCGCCCACTTTCAGTGTTGGCACTTTACGCTTGCCGTCGTTAGCGCGCGTCACGATCTCTTCGCCTTCGGGATTCTCCTCAATATTCACTTCCTCGAAGGCCACCCCGCGCTCCTTCAGGAAGTTCTTCGTGCGCCAGCAATCCGGGCACCAGCGGCTCGTGTAGATCGTGATTGGTTCCATAATTTCTCGGCCCATTGGATCACGCCCGAAGTGTAAGCCTACAGAAGGTTATGTTCCCGCAATTCCAGGGCTTGAAGCCGACGCCACCGGCGCGCCGCGGTACTTCCTTACAATCTGTATCCGGATCACCGCGCGCGCCAAGGCTACCGTTGCGCGGTCCCAATCGATGTTCGTATCGTTGGATGCTAGCCGCTTCTCCGCACGCGCCCGGGCTGCTTCCGCCCGGTTCACATCGATCTCTTCGGCGCGTTCCGCCGTTTCTGCCAGCACTGTGACGCGGTCCGGCAAAACTTCCGCGAACCCGCTGACTATCGCAAGCGGAGTTGCCCGGCTCGAGGTGGCCGTGCGGTATGTCAATTCCCCGATGCCCAGCTCCGTAATCAGCGGCGCGTGTCCCGGCAACACCCCCAGTTCGCCGCCCTGCCCGGGAATCGTCACCTCGACCACGGTTTCCCGCAGCAGTTGCCGCTCCGGCGTCACCACTACCAGTTCTATGGAATCAGGCAGCATCTTCTTCTTTCCTAAACGCCCGCCTTCATCTTCTCCGCCTTCTCATGCACTTCCTCAATCGTGCCAACCATGTAGAACGCCTGCTCCGGGATATCGTCGTACTTGCCTTCCACGATCTCTTTGAAGCTGCGCACGGTGTCTTCAATCTTCACATACTTCCCTTCGAGGCCCGTGAATTGCGCGGCGACATACATGGGTTGCGACAGGAATTTCTCGATTCTCCTGGCACGCGCTACGGATCGCTTGTCCTCATCGGAAAGTTCTTCGATACCCAGGATCGCGATAATGTCCTGCAAATCCTTATAGCGCTGCAGCACAGACTTCACCGCGCGCGCCACGCTGTAATGTTCTTGCCCGACCACGCGCGGATCCAGAATCCGCGAACTGCTGGCCAGCGGATCGACGGCCGGATAGATACCGCGCTCCACAATCTGCCGGCTCAAGTTGGTCGTCGCGTCCAGGTGCGTGAACGTCGCTGCTGGCGCCGGGTCGGTGTAGTCGTCCGCAGGTACGTAAATCGCCTGCACCGAAGTGATCGACCCCGTCTTCGTGGATGTGATGCGCTCCTGCAATTCTCCGATCTCCGTATTCAGGTTGGGTTGGTATCCCACCGCGGAAGGCATTCGGCCCAGCAGCGCGGAAACTTCGGAGCCCGCTTGCACGAAACGGAAAATATTGTCGATGAAGAGCAGCACGTCCAGGTGCTCCTCGTCGCGGAAATATTCCGCCACGGTCAATCCCGTCAGGCCAACGCGCAGGCGCGCTCCGGGAGGTTCTGTCATCTGTCCGTAGATCAGCGCCGCGCGCGATTTTTCCGGATTTCCCGGCACCACGACGCCGGATTCCTGAAATTCCAGGTACAGGTCGTTTCCTTCGCGCGTGCGTTCGCCTACGCCTGCAAAGACCGAGACTCCGCCGTGCTTCATGGCCACGTTGTGAATCAGTTCCTGAATCAGCACGGTTTTCCCGACGCCAGCGCCGCCAAACAATCCGATTTTGCCGCCTTTCAAGAACGGCTGGATCAGGTCCACCACCTTGATCCCGGTCTCAAACATTTCCAGCGACGTGGATTGCTCTTCCAGCGTCGGTGACGGCCGGTGAATGGGGTAAAACTTTTCCGCTTTCACTGGTCCAAGATTGTCCACTGGCTTGCCCAGCACGTTTAGCACCCGTCCTAGCGTGGCACGCCCGACCGGCACTTCGATGGGTTTCCCAGTGTCATATGCCTTCATACCGCGCACCATGCCTTCGGTCGGCTCCATCGCCACCGCGCGCACGCGTCCTTCGCCTAGGTGCTGTTGCACTTCTGCGGTCACGTCCATCGGCGTGGGAACGTTGAAGCCCTCGCTTGTGATGCGCACCGCGTTGTAAATCGCCGGCAGATGCCCGGCTTCATACTGAATGTCCAGCACAGGCCCGATGACCTGCACCACATGTCCCACCGCTGCGTATTGCTCCGCCATCTTCCGCTCCTCTAATTCCGTAACGTGATTCGCGACTGGTCGCGAGTTACGACTTACTGCCCCGCACTGGACGCGCCGCTAACAATCTCGATGATCTCTTTCGTAATAGCCGCTTGCCGCACTTTGTTCATGTACAACGTCAGCGCGTCAATCACGTCGCCGGCGTTCTTGGTCGCAGCTTCCATTGCCGTCATGCGCGCCGCATGTTCCGCAGCGGAGGATTCCAGCATCGAACGCAATACCTGTGTCTCGACATACCTCGGCAGAAGCCGGTCCAGTATCTGTTCTTCCGGCTGCTCATAAATGTAGTCAATCTGCGCGCATGCAGCTTCCGCAGGCGTCTCTTCACCGCTCTCAATCGCTTCCACGGGCAAAAGCTTTTCCACTGTAAGGCGCGGCGCCAGCACATTCTTGAACTCGCTGAACACGATATACACCGCGTCAACCGACTCTCGCGCATACAAGTCGGTCACAAGGCTGGCAATCTCTCGCGCAATTCCGAAATCCACGCGCGCCAGCACGTTCACGTATTCACCGGCAAATTCCATCCCGGCCTTCCGCAGCGTATCGCGTCCCTTCTTCCCGATGGGAATGGTAACGATCTTCTTCCCCTTCTTGCTGCGAATGAACTCCCCGGCAGTCTTCAAGATGTTGGCGTTGAACGCACCTGCCAGCCCGCGTTCGCCAGCCAGCACCAGCACCAGGATTCGTTCCTCAGGTCGCTTCGCCAGCAAGGGGTGTTGTGGCGATTCGATCCGCGCCATCGTCGAGCGCAGCACCCGCAATAGTTCTTTGGCGTAGGGCCGCGCTGCCAGCGCCGCTTCCTGCGCCCTCCGCAGCCTCGCCGCGGAGACGAACTTCATCGCGCGGGTAATCTGCTGGGTGTTCTTCACCGAGCGGATGCGTCGCCGGAAATCAAGAAGTGTGGGCATGTTCTATCGCCGGTCTGCTCTAGTGCGGTACTGCAGCAATCGCCGCCGTGAAGCGTTCCTTAAACGCGTCGATGGCAGGCTTGAGCGCAGCCTTGATGCCATCGTCGAGCGCCTTTTTCGTGGCAATCTCTTTCAGCACGCCGGCGTAGTTGGTTTCCACGAATTGCAGAAACTCGCGTTCGAACCGCCGCACTTCGTCCACGGAAATTGTATCCAGCACACCCGTCGTCGCAATATAGATCGCCACCACCTGTTTTTCTACCGAGAGCGGTACATACTGATCCTGCTTCAATACCTCTGTCAGCCGCCGCCCGCGCGCCAATTGCGCCTGGGTCACTTTATCCAACTGGTCGGAGCCAAACTGGGCAAACGCCGCCAACTCGCGGAATTGCGCCATGTCCAGCCGCAGCGTTCCGGCCACCTGCCGCATGGCCTTGATCTGCGCATTGCCGCCAACGCGGCTAACGGAAATTCCTACGTTAATTGCAGGCCGTATTCCGGCGTTGAACAGGTCCGACTCCAGGTAGATTTGCCCGTCCGTAATCGAGATGACGTTCGTGGGAATGTACGCGGAAACGTCACCGGCCTGCGTTTCAATCACCGGCAGCGATGTCAGCGAACCGCCGCCCAGCTTGTCGTTCAATTTCGCCGCGCGTTCCAGCAAACGTGAGTGCAGATAGAACACGTCGCCCGGAAACGCCTCGCGGCCAGGTGGCCGCCGCAACAGCAGTGAAATCTCGCGGTAAGCTTGCGCGTGCTTCGAAAGGTCGTCGTAGAAAGTGACCGCGTGCTTTTTGTTGTCGCGGAAGTATTCGCCCATTGCACAGGCTGCGTACGGCGCAATGTACTGTAGTGAAGCAGGCTCGGCCGCGGAGGAGGCCACCACAATCGTGTAATCCATCGCGCCCGCGTCCGTCAGCACCTTCACCACCTGCGCGATCGTCGAGCGCTTTTGCCCGATCGCACAGTAGATGCAGATCATGTCGTTGCCCTTCTGGTTGATGATGGTGTCCAGAATGATGGCGGTCTTTCCCGTCTGCCTGTCGCCGATAATCAGTTCGCGTTGTCCGCGCCCGATCGGAATCATGGAATCGATCGCCTTGATGCCCGTCTGCAGCGGTTCGCGCACCGGCTGCCGGTCCAGCACGCCCGGCGCGATACGTTCCAAAGGAATGCGTAGCTTCGTGGTGATGGGTCCTTTATCGTCAATCGGCTCGCCCAGCGGATTCACCACGCGCCCGATCATTTCCGGCCCCACGGGAGCGGACATAATCGTGTTTGTGCGCCGCACCACATCGCCTTCCTTGAGTTCCGAGGATTCCCCCAGCAGCACCGCGCCAACTTCCTCCTCTTCCAGGTTCAGCGCGAGACCAAAGATGTTGTGTGGAAACGCCAGCATCTCTCCCGACATGGCCTTTTCCAGGCCGTGAATGCGCGCGATGCCGTCTCCCACGCTGATGATCGCGCCAACTTCGTCCACAGAGACGCTCTGCTCGTAGTTCGCGATCTGCTCTCGCAGGATCTTGCTGATTTCGTCTGCCTTGATGTTCGCCATACCTGCTCCGTTCCCGAATACCTATTCCGCCGTCAAGCGCACTCGCAATTCGTTCAACCGGCTGCGCAGTGAACCGTCGTAAATCGTGTCGCCAATACGTACCACCGCCCCGCCGAGCAACCCCGGCTCCAGCTCATACGTCGCCTGAATCTTTTTGCCCGTCAAACGCTCCAGCGTTTGCAGCAGTTGCCTTTTTTGTGTGTCGTTCAAGTTCGCTGCGGAGGAAACTTCCGCCTCGGCCACCCCTTGCCTCTGCCGGATTACGTCCTGGAAGGCTTTTAGAATATCCGGCAGCAACGATGTGCGTTGGTTGTCCACCATTACGAACAGGAAGTTCCGGATGATCTTGCTCACCCCGATGCGCGCTGCCAGCTTTTCGATCACCCCATGCTTGGCCTCGCGCTCTGCACCCGGACTGGCCAGAAACGTACGTAATTCCGCCGATTCGGCAAACGCTGCGCCAAATTCGCCCAACTGTTTCAAGGTCGGTTCCGCCGCGCCCTGCTCCAGCGCGATATCCGCCAGCGCGTTTGCGTATTGCAGGCTTGCCGATTTCAATTCGGCCTCCCCTGCAGGCTTTGCACAAATTGATTGATCAAGGCTTCCTGCACGCTCGGCGTCATCTGCCTGGTTACCAGCGATTCCGCTCCATCCACCGCCAGTTTTGCCGCCAGCGCCTTTAATTCGACGCGGGCGGCGCGCTCCGCCGCTTCAATTTCCACTTTCGCTGCCACGCCGATTTTTTCCACATCGCTCTTCGTGACTATCCGCAGCCGTTCGATTTCCGCGCCGGCCTCTCGCAGCGCAATGGCGCGAAATTCTGCGATTTCCTTCTCAAGGCTTGCCAGCTTCGTCGCGGCATCCTGAAGCTTCTTCTCCGCCTCCGCTTTTGCCGCCGTGGCTTTGCTGATCGCTGCGCTTATATTGTCCGCATTGCGACGGAATACCGGAGGCAGCAGCTTGGCGAAAACCCAGTAAGCCAGGCCCGCCAGAATCACAAAGTGAATCCATTTGAACGCGGTTCCGACCGGCTGCTCCGCTGCGCTGCCACCCTCTTCCGCCGCGCGCGCTGCCACTGCGATCAGAAGCGACACGACGGCCGTCAACATCGCTCGCATGAACCCTTTACTCCTCATCGTGCCTCTCTCGCAGGGTTTCCTGGTGCCGGTGGGGTCTGCATCACACGGCGCGCGATCTCCACGGAAAGTTGCGCCACGGTTGCTTCAATCTCTTTCTTTGCCGCCGCCAATTCTCCGGCCACGCGCTCTTTCGCCACATTCACTTCCCCGCTGGCCTTCACCCGCGCCTCTTTCAAAAATGCCGCGCGTTCGTCCAGCAGTTTCTTCCTGTCCGCTTCCTGCTCCACGTATACCTTGGCTCGTGCCTGTTTCAGCGCATCTTCGTACTGCTTGGTCTTCTCTGCGGCAGCCGCCTGCGCTGCTTCAGCGGCCTTTTGGGCTCCCTGCGTGCGCGCATCGCGTTCCGCCATAACTTTCAGAAGGGGTTGGAAAAATACGGATCGAAGTATGAAATAGAAAATGAGGACAATCAGGGCTACAGGCACAGCCCGAAGGAACAGTTCCCCTATTTGGCGAACTAAATCTGTCATTGAGTTGTATCGCCTATGCTTTCAGATAGGCAGCCGCTCCGTGCCCAAGACCCGGTAGGAGCATACGGTGACCTGTGCGCCGCCCCACAGAACCACTATTTATAACATTCGCCACAACCGCTCGTCAACGAACCCGCCATTCGCCGGTATCCGGCCGCCATTCGCCGAAAAGGGCAAGACAACTGCCATCCTGCCGTCTAATCTCGCACCATGGAACCGGGCACTTACTTGGCTGGAGATAAGAGCATGATCAACGCAAATCGGCACGCTTCCTTTGACATATCCCTATCGAGAAGAATACTAATAATGGGCGGAGCAGTCCTCTTGATCCTGGCCGGACTGGTGCTTCAGTTGGGAGCACTCGGCTACGGTCACGTCCAGCCTAGCAATGTTTGGATAGCCTCAACGGTTGTGCAGGGCGTCTGGAGTATGCTCATCTTGCAGCTGGATGGGGCGGGGGTGCATGCAGTGGCGACATTCTGGCCGTTGCTTCTCACCAGTATGGGCCTGGCGATCTTGCTCCTTTTGCGTCGTGAAGTCGTTGTGCACGTGCCATCACCTTCCCAGGGAAGGCAATCTCATGCTCGATAATTCACGTCGCTTCCCCTCAGGCCTTACCTGGGGGCTGATTCTCATGGCGGTTGGCTCCATCCTCCTGCTGGACCAGATGGGGATCGTCTCCGCTCACCACATCTTTCAGTTCTTCTGGCCGGCGTTCCTCATTTTCTTTGGCATCGAAGGGCTTGTCTTTAGTACTGGCCCCGGCCGGTTTTGGGGTTCATTCCTTACGCTTGCGGGCGTTGTGCTCCTATTGAGCAATTTTGGATACTTTCGTATCCGCTGGAGCCTCTTCTGGCCATTGGCCATCATTCTTTGGGGGCTCTGGATTCTCTCGCGCTCGTTCGGTGGTGGCTCGTCTTGGGGCTCAAAGTGGGTCAGGCCCCTGAACATTAATCTCGATCGGGGATTTGCGTCTGACTCTCCGGATATGCAAGCCGACGTCGTTTTCAGCGCTACCCAACGCCGGATTAACTCCAAGAATTTCAGGGGCGGAAAGGTCGCGGCGGTCTTCGGCGAACTCAAGATTGATCTTACCGAAGCTGAGATTGAGGGTGACGAGGCTGTCATCCATCTCGATGCCGTCTTCGGTGCCGTGGAAATCCGCGTCCCTAACACCTGGGTCGTTGCCAGTCGCGGCGCGGCCGTCTTCGGAGAGTATTCCGACAGAACTGTTCACGCGCAGCCGTCGGGCCCTGGCGCCAAGCGTTTGATCGTGAAAGGTGGCGCTGTTTTTGGAAGCGTCGTCATCAAGAACTGATGCGCCCATGCACCCTATTCTCAGCCGCCTGAGCCGCCTTGCGCTCTACCTCCTCGCCTGGATTCCCCTCGCCGCGTTGCTGGCCTATCTCATGGCTGCCACGGGGGGATTGACCGCGCGCCAGGCAATATCCTTGTCGTTTCCCCTTTGCTTTCTTTACGCTTTCGTCTGCCTCTCCGCCTGGTACTCCTGCCGCGCCATCCCCTCCGGTCGCTCAACTATCGGCAAGCTTTTGGAAGTCCACATCGCAGCCGCGCTGGTGGCCAGCGGCCTTTGGATTTTGTGCGCCGAACTTCTTGCCTACATTTTCAACGGAATGTCATTGTATCCGGGGCTAACCGGCCGGCTGTCTCGAACGCTCCCCATTCTGTTTGCCGCGGGCGTGATTCTCTATCTTTTTTCCGTCAGCTTTTATTACCTTCTCCTCGCTCTCGAAGCCTCCCAGACGGCCGAAGCCCAAGCAATAGAAGCTCGCGTTCTTGCACGCGATGCCGAACTTCGCGCCCTGAAGGCCCAGGTAAATCCGCATTTTCTCTTCAATAGCCTCAACTCCATCAGCGCACTGACAACCTCCGATCCTGCCAAGGCGCGCGAGATGTGCATTTTGTTGGGCGATTTTCTGCGACGCACTTTGGGCCTGGGGGAAAAGTCCACTATCCCTCTCGCCGAAGAAATGTCCCTGATTCATGCCTTCCTTGCGGTAGAGAAAATCCGCTTCGGCGCCAGGTTCAACATGGAAGAAAATATTGCAGAGGAAGCTCTGAAAATGAATATCCCGCCATTGCTTTTGCAGCCGCTGGTGGAGAACGCCTTTACTCATGGAATCTCCAACCTCATCGATGGCGGGTGGGTCCGGCTCGACGCGCGATGCCAGAATGGCGCACTGTCCATTCTCGTCGAAAACTCGTTCGATCCTGAAGCTCCGCCGCGGCGGCAAAAGAACGGCATGGGGCTTCTCAACGTGCGCCAGCGGCTTGAGGCCCGCTATGGCGATCGCGCGACTTTCAATGTCAGGACTGAGGGAGATCGCTTTTCCGTGGCAATCACGCTCCCAGCCGAAGGCGAGGGCCGCGCAACGTGAGCTCCCGGAACGATACGAAAATTCGCGCGGTCATCGTTGACGACGAATCACTGGCACGTCAGGTGGTCCGCGAACATCTTGCTCCGCATCAGGAAATCGAGATCATCGGAGAATGCGCCAATGGTTTCGAGGCCGTCAAATTAATAACCGAGCAGAAACCCGACCTGATCTTCCTCGACATCCAGATGCCCAAGCTCGATGGCTTCGAAGTCCTTGAACTTATCGATACCGGCAGCGCCATTGTCTTCGTTACCGCTCACGATACCTATGCAATCCGCGCCTTCGAAGTCCACGCCGTGGACTACCTGCTGAAACCATTTGGAGCGGAGCGCTTCGAGGCCGCCCTTGATCGCGCGAAAGAGCGTTTAAATGCCAACTCGCCGACCGCTGCCGTGCCTGCCACGGAGCTCGCCGCAACGGCGCGCCCTCCGGCGCAATACCTTGAGCGTATTCCCGTGCGAGACGGCGCGCAGGTGTTCATTATTCCGGTTTCCAAGCTGGACTTCGCCGAAGCGCAAGACGATTACGTCGCGCTGTCCACCGAAGGCAAGAAGCATCTGAAGCAGCAGCCCATTTCAAGCCTGGAAGCGGCTCTCGATCCCTCACGCTTCCTCCGCATCCATCGCTCCTACATCGTCAACCTCGAACGCGTCGTGAAAGTCGAGCCCTACGGCAAGGACACCCACGTGGCCGTCTTAAGGAACGGTGTGCAGCTTCCGGTGAGCCGTGCCGGCTACGCACGCCTCCGCGCCTTTCTCGAGCGCTGATCTCCTTGGGAGGCAATCCGGTCGGCGCCTGTCCAGAAGCGCCAGGGAAGTCCAGCACCTGGTTGATGTCGTCCAACGGCTTGACAAAGAAACTGTAAACCACTATATTCAACCTATAGGTTGAATATGCCTCATGCCTCCGCCTCCCAGCAATCCACCTGGAACGCTCTCTGCGACCCCACTCGCCGCTCCATTCTCGAACGCCTCTCCCGCGGCGAGGCTCGCGTCACCGAAATCGCCCGTCCCTACACCATGTCACTCAATGCCGTTTCCAAACACATTCGCGTTCTCGAACGCGCGCGCCTCATTCGCCGCCGCCGCGCGGGCCGGGAGCATTTCCTCTCCTTCAACCCGGCTCCCCTCACAAGCGCCGCCGCGTGGATGGAAGAACAACGCTCCCTGTGGATGAGCCGCCTCGATGCCCTTGACGCGTTGCTGCAAGCCCAGGACGCCGCAGCCGCAAAAACCCCAAAACGAAAGGATAGATCCCGATGAACCCTCCGCCGCAAAAAGCCACCGTGCAAGTCACCCGCAGGTTCAGCGCCTCTGCCGAACGTGTCTTCGATGCGTGGCTTGACCCAAACTCCGCGGGCAAGTGGCTCTTCGCCACGCCTACGGGCAAAATGGTCAAGGTCAAAATCGATGCGCGCGTGGGAGGCTCGTACATAATCGTCGAGCAAAGGGACGGCGTCGACGTCGAGCACACAGGTGAATATCTTGAAATTGACCGCCCGCGCCGCTTGGTCTTCACCCTCAAGGTCCCGAAATACTCCCAGGAAAACACGAAGCTCACCATCGAAATTCGCCCACTCGAATCCGGCTGCGAATTAACTCTTACCCATGAAGGCGTCTTGCCGGACTACATTGCCAGTACCACCTCCGGCTGGAACATGATCCTGGATCAGCTTGCCACGACGCTGTAGTCACAGCCGGCAACAATCCAAACCGAATAATTCCCGCTATACTGGAGCCAGCCTGCTGAATTGCGGCGGCATTGTTCCATGACCAAGAGCTGGAAAACCAAACTCATTCATTCCGACGCGAAAATCCCCGAGGGCTATCGCTCCCTCGCCACTCCCGTTTATCGCGGCTCCACCACCGTTTTTCCTTCCGCCGCTGCCGTTCGCGACACCTGGGACCAGTTCCGCGTTGGTTACACCTATGGACTCTACGGCACGCCCACGGTCCTGGAACTCGCCGCGCGCGTCTGTGAACTCGAATCCGGCACGCACACTATTCTTGCTCCCGGCGGACAAGCCGCCATCTCTCTCATCAATTTTGCGCTGCTGAAAACCGGCGATCACATCCTGCTTCCCACCAGTGTCTATTTTCCAAACCGCAAGCTCACCACGCACCTGCTAGCGCGCTTCGGCGTCACCGCCACCTTTTACGAACCCACCATCGGCGCAGGCATCGCCTCCCTCATCCAGGAAAATACGCGCCTGATCTGGACGGAGAGCCCCGGCTCCATCACCATGGAAGTTCAAGATCTCCCCGCCATCGTCGCCACCGCTCACGCCCGCAATGTTCTTGTTGTTCTGGACAACACTTGGTCCGCCGGCGTGCTCCTCGACGCCTTTGCCCACGGCGTGGACATCACCATGCAAGCGCTCACCAAATACATCGCTGGCCATAGCGATCTGCTGCTCGGCTCCATCACGGTTCGCGGTTCTGCTCTCTACCAGCGTCTCGGCGCCGCGCAACAAGTCATCGGTTGCGCCGTTTCTCCCGACGATTGCAGCCTCGCCCTCCGCGGCCTGCAAACTCTCGCCGTGCGTCTCTCAGCCATCGAAATCTCCGCTCTTGCCGTCGCCAATTGGCTGACAGCACGCCGCGAAGTGGAAAGCGTGCTGCACCCCGCGCTTCCTTCCTGCCCGGGCCACGAATTTTGGAAGCGCGATTTCCTAGGTTCTTCTGGTGTTTTTTCGCTGGTCTTGAAGCCCGGCCCGTCGCAGGAGCAGGTTTTCGCCTTCATCGACGCGCTCAAGCTCTTCAAGGTCGGGTACAGCTGGGGTGGAGTCTCAAGTCTCGCCGTTGCCTACGATATCGGCCGCATCCCCGGCCGCCCGCCTTACGATCACCGCATCGTGCGTCTCAGCATTGGCCTCGAATCCACGGACGATCTCCTGGCGGACCTCGCGCAAGCCCTTCCCAAATTGCGTTCTTAGATTTCCCAGTTTTTAGTAATTATCTCCAGCGGCCACGGCGTCATACACAAATCGGAATCGGGACGGATTCTTGTCTTTGCCCAGGACCATCTCGACTTCTTCATACAACTGCGTCCCGTCCGGCGACACTTCATATGTGCGCTTCGCTGTTCCGCCCTTCGGCAGCGACACATCATTACTCACGAGCTTCGCGCCGTCCCAGTTCGCTGCCACCACTTCTGTGCCCACGCCCGCCGGCGCTTCTGGTTTATTCCCGTCCGTGTAGAAGATCGTTTTCCGGCCCTGATCTCCCATCATTTCCACGATGGGATCCTTGTCATTCCTTTTCTCTACGTCCAGCCGCTCGGAAGGGTCCAGCAATTCCTGGTAGCGCTGCTTTTCTTCCGGCGTGCCCCCTTTTGGTGAGCTAGTCTGCGAACCACCTTGTGGCCCGCCATTCCCTTGGCGTCCCCCGCCTCCCATTCCGCCTCCACCCATGCCGGGCCAACCCATGCGCGGGCCGCCATTCCCACCGGGATTGCCGTTGGAATTGCTCGTCGCGCGTTGATTCGATTTTTGACGTGGATCGTCGCTCTCGTCGCGGTTCAGTTTCCACGTACCCATGATGCTTTTCCTGGGTTCCAGTCGCTTTACTGGCGGAGGTGGTGCCGAGGAGGAAGCCACCGAGGGAGCCGGCGGCATGGGTCCCGGAGGCGCTTGAGCGCGTAGGCTCTGCGCAACACAGAAACTCAATCCAATTGCAGCAAGGTAAATCGTGTTTTTCATTTTTGGCTTCCTAAGAGCAGGGAACCCCTTTTACGTGTTCCCCCAAATGTCCGTCGAAGTTCCCGCACCGTCCACAGGCAGGCTCATCAACTAAGATTCAGCTAGCCTCCCTTGGGGCTGCCTGGTATGTTTACGCCAGCCAGCGATCCAGGTCTCGTGCCCGCTCCAGCAGCGTTAGCGCCCCCAGCTTTTGAAACTCCTTCGCGCGTTGCCGGTAGTCAAATGCCGCCCGTGGCAGAATCCCCATGAACGGCACGCCCGCCGCTTTCGCCGCCAACGCATCGTCAATGTTGTCGCCAAGGTACAGCGCACTCTTCGGATCACGTCCCGCCAGTATGATCCGCAATCCCTCGGGGTCTGGCTTCTTTTCGGCGTCGTCCATCGTCACCACCGTCCGAAAGCAGTTCGCCGACGCCCAGCGCTCGAAAGTATACGTGAATTCCTCGCGTGTGCGCCCGGTGAACAGATTCAGCTCCCGCCGCTTGGCCCATTTCCCCATCAACTGTGGCGTCACCACCAGCTTTTCCTTCCGCACATTCCCCGGCTGCCCGTTGCTTCCCCAGTAATAGGGCTGGAACGCTGCGCGCGCCTCCTCGTAGGTCGTCGGCACGCCCAGCGCCGTCGCCCAACGTGACACCATCCGCCAGTCATCGTTGTTCCCGGGCTTGCGCTTCCATTCGTAAAACTCGGCCCACGTTGGCTTTCTCCCCGTCAGTTGCTGAATGGTCTGCAGCCCCGACCGCCAGTAGGTCTCCTTCACGTCCACCAGCACTCCATCCACGTCAAAAATCAGAATCGCGGGGTCCACTTTGCCGCGCATCTTCGTCTTACCAGTCTTCGTCACGTATCTTGGTCCCTTTCCGCTCTCCCCCAGTGTACCTGTTCTCCCCCGCACTCTCATGGTGCAAGAAGAGTGGGCCCATCCCCGCTCCGCTGGCTTCTGCGGCGGAGCACCAGGGTGACTCACCCCCGGCCCATTTCTGTCCCTCGGAACAGGTTGCCCCGCACCCTCCTGCACCCTAATCTGTGTGTTCCTAGGGATTCGCCCTATCCTCAATCAC
The DNA here is from genome assembly GCA_964405585.1 of uncultured Acidobacteriaceae bacterium. Taxonomy (GTDB): domain Bacteria; phylum Acidobacteriota; class Terriglobia; order Acidiferrales; family UBA7541; genus Acidiferrum. Next base: position 27,476 of record CAYOOS010000005.1, read on the forward strand.
CCCAGGGAGTTGCCCTATGCCATTCGGCGTGCCGATCAAGCACTGCTTCTCAGCCCCGTTGACGGTCCTGCTTGCTATTGTCTTGGCCGGCTGCGGCGCGCTCTCCTCGAGTGGCGGAGGCGGCGGTGGTGGAACCCAGGTACCAGCTATGCCGACTGGACTGCAAGCCACCGCAGGTAACGCCCAGGTTTCTCTCTCCTGGAACACCAGCACCGGCGCGACAAGCTACAACGTAAAGCGCTCCAACACCAGCGGCGGTCCCTACACCAAAATCTCTTCTCCCACTACCGCAAGCTACACCGATACAGGCCTCACCAACGGCACGCCTTACTATTATATCGTCACCGCAGTGAATTCCGCCGGCGAAAGCGCCGCGTCCTCCCAAGCCACTGCCACTCCCACCACGCCTGTCACGATTCCGGCCGCCCCCACAGACTTGCAAGCCACTGCTGGAAACACCCAAGTCAGCCTAACCTGGAGCGCCAGCGCCGGCGCAACGAGTTACAACGTAAAACGCTCCACCACCAGCGGCGGCCCGTACACTAAAATCTCTTCGCCCGAGGCGACGAGTTACCTCGACACCGGTCTCACCAACGGCACGCCATACTACTACGTCGTCACTGCCGTAAATTCCGCGGGCGAAAGCCCCGCGTCCTCCCAAGCCACCGCCACACCTACTGCTCCAATCACAATTCCGGCCGCCCCCACAGATTTGCAAGCCACCGCAGGCAACGCGCAAGTCAGCCTTACCTGGAACGCCAGCACCGGCGCCACAAGTTACAACGTTAAGCGTTCCACCACCAGCGGCGGCCCGTACACTAAAATCTCTTCGCCCGAGACAACGAGTTACCTCGACACGGGCCTCATCAACGGCACGTCCTACTACTACGTCGTCACCGCCGTAAATTCCGCTGGCGAAAGTAATCCCTCGTCGCAAGCCACCGCCACTCCCACAGGCACCCAGCCCGATGTGACGATCACCATTAATCCCTCCAGTACTCACCCCATTTCGCCCTACATCTACGGCCTCAACTTCTACTCCGGTGTCACTGGCGCGCCTCCGAATCTCACCTTCGATCGCGACGGCGGCAATCGTTGGACCGCTTACAACTGGGAAACCAACGCCTCCAACGCCGGCAGCGACTATCTCTACGAGAACGACGACTACCTCAGCAGCAGCACTGTTCCCGCCGAGGCCGTCCGCAGTTTCATCGCGGGCGATCAAGCCAATGGCATGGTCAGCCTGGTCACTTTCCAAATGCAGGGTTTGGTCGCTGGCGATGAAAATGGCCCCGTAAGTGTCGCCGATCCCCCGGACCTCACCCGCTTCAAACAGGTTGTCTACCAAAAAAGCACGCAGTCGTCTGCCCCGTTCACCCTCAATCCTCCTACTACCGACAACTACGTCTACATGGACGAATTCATCTGGGCCCTCGATCAAAAATTCTCCGGTCAGTCCATCTTCGGTGCCAATCCCACCACGCAGCACACCTTCGTGCAGCTCGATAACGAGCCCGAACTTTGGAACACCACCCACCTCGAAGTCCAGGGCCCCAACCCCATCACCTCCGACGCCTACATCGCCAAAACTCTGGCTCTCACGCAAGCGCTCAAGGACCAGTTCCCCGAGGTCCTCATCTTCGGCCCCGTCCACTACGGATTTGAAGGCATCTACAATTGGCAGGGCGAACTCAGCGCCACTCCCACTGGCAACAACTGGTTCCCGGACAAATATCTCCCCGCCATCAAGACGGCTTCCATCACCTACGGCAAGCCTCTCGTGGATGTCTATGACTTCCACTGGTATTCCGAAGCCACCGACGGCAGCGGCAACCGCGTTATCAACCTCCCCGGCCCTACGCTTACCGACGCGCAGGTGCAAGCCATCGTCCAGAGTCCGCGCAGCCTTTGGGATACCACCTTCACCGAAAATTCCTGGATCACCACGGACGTGCTCGGCGGGCCCATCTACATTCTTGGCCGCCTGCAATCCCGCATTGCCTCCGAAAATCCCGGCATGAAAATTTCCATCACCGAATACAACAACGGAGGCGGCCAACATATTGCCGGCACCATCGCACAAGCCGACAATCTGGGCATATTCGGCGCTCAGGGACTATTCGCCGCCTGCCTCTGGCCCTTAAGTGATACGGAGCCCTATACACTCGCTGGCTACCGCGCTTTCCGTGATTTCGATGGCGCTAATTCCGACTTCGGCGATACTTCCGTGCAAGCCACTTCCAGCAACGTCCAAAACGTCGTCGTCTACGCCAGCACAGACAGCACCACGCCCGGCCGCGTCGTTTTCGTCGCCATCAACCGCTTCACCTCGTCGCAAATCACGGCAATCAATGGCTTGCCGCTCTCCGGCACCGCGCACCTCTACCAAATGACCGCGTCCTCCGCCCAAAGCCAGAGCCCCATCGTGCCCGTAACCGCAGGCACCATGTCCGCCAGCGGCTCTTCGCTCACCATCACTCTTCCCGCCCTCAGCGTCACCACCATCGACGTTCAGTAACCCTCGCCGCACCATCACGCGATTAATTCAGCCGCCCGCAGGGCCCCGCCTGTTGCTTCGTCCCTTCCTTGCCGCACCTCCCTCCCTTTGTTACTCTGGCTCTTCGGAGCCTCTCATGCCATCCTTCCCCGGCGTTGATTTCATCGAATTCGATTCCCTGCTTAACGACGAAGAAAAACTCGTCCGCCAAACCGCTCGCCAGTTCGTTGACAACGAAATTCTTCCCATCATCGAAAAACACAACCGCGAAGCGACTTTCCCGATGCATCTCGTTCCGCAACTCGGCGAACTCGGCTTCTTTGGCGCGAACCTGCAGGGCTATGGCTGCGCCGGCATGTCCAACGTCGCGTACGGTCTGATGAACCAGGAACTCGAGCGCGGCGATTCCGGCTTGCGCAGTTTCGTTTCCGTCCAATCCGGCCTGGTGATGTACCCCATCCTCTCCTACGGCAGCGACGCCCAGAGAGACAAATGGCTTCCGCTGCTTCAGGAAGGCAAAGCCATCGGCTGCTTCGGCCTTACCGAACCGCAATTCGGCTCCAATCCCGGCGGCATGCTCACCCGCGCCGTCAAGAAAGGCTCCAAGTACATCCTCAACGGCGAAAAAATGTGGATCACCAATGGCTCGCTCGCCGACGTTTCCGTCGTCTGGGCCAAATGCGAAGACGAAAAAGTTCGCGGCTTCCTGGTCGAAAAGGGCACGCCGGGTTTCAAAGCGTGGGATGTACATGGCAAGTGGTCCTTGCGCGCCTCCGTGACCTCCGGCCTCTCGCTCTCCGATTGCGAAATTCCCGAAGCCAATCTTCTCCCCGGTGTCACCGGCTTGCGCGGTCCGTTGAGCTGCCTCAATCAGGCTCGCTACGGCATTGGCTGGGGCGCGTTGGGCGCGGCCATGGCTTGCTACGACACCGCGTTGCAATACTCCAAAACGCGCAAACAGTTCGCCAACAAGCCCATCGCCTCTCACCAGCTTGTTCAGGAAAAACTCGCCTGGATGATCACCGAAATCACCAAAGGCCAGTTGCTAGCCCTTCAGGTCGGCCGCCTGAAGGATCGGGACAAAGCCGATGTCGCGCACATCTCCATGCTGAAGATGAACAATGTCGCCATTGCGCTCGAAACCGCGCGCAAAGCCCGGGACATCCTCGGCGCTAATGGCATCGTGGACGACTACTGCGTCATGCGCCACATGAACAACCTCGAAAGCGTCTACACCTACGAAGGCACCAACGACATCCATAAACTCATCATCGGAGAAAAAATCACCGGCATCGCCGCGTTCGTCTAAAGCTTATGTCGCTCCAAACACGCAATCTTCGCTCTGCAATGGTTTGCATCCTGCTTTTGTCATTCTCCGCGCTTTCTTCCACCGCGCAGCAGAAGCCCGAAGCCGCCCCAAAACCCAAAGTCCGCGCCATCACCGCGTTCGTCAATCTGGAACGCGGTCGCTACCAAATCCAAATTTCCGAAGCCGTGCAGTTCCTCAAATACGCGCGAACCGTCTTCGAATCCCGCGGCTACACCGTGCAAACCATCCGCATCGCTACGCAGCCCTTCCCCGAATACAGCAAATCCATTTCGCGCGATGAGGCCCTGCAGTTCTTTAAGAATCTCGACGGCCTCGCCCAGCAGGACCACGTCCTCATTTCCATCGGCCCCGCCTATCTGGCTGGCGAAGATGGCGACGCGCAAGCTAATCTGCTCGCTGAAATCCTCCAGAACACCAAATCCATCAACGGCACCGTCTTCGTGACCAACGATTCTGGCGTCAACTGGCCCGCGGTCAAGGCCGCCGCCGTAGTCATCAAGAAGCTCGCGGACACCACGCCACACAGTGAAGGTAACTTCCACTTCGCTGCCCTCGCCAGTGTTCCGCCTTACTCTCCATTCTTCCCCGCCGCCTATCACACTGGCAGCGGCCATCAATTCACGATAGGCCTGGAATCTGCCAACACCGTCGCCGCCGCTTTCCAGAACGCTCCCGATATGCCCACAGCCCGGCGCCGCTTGCTCGATCTGTTCATCCAGCAATCCTTCGGTGTGGAGGAACTCGCCCTTCGCGCGGCCCGCGAGCAAGGTTGGACCTACCTTGGCCTCGATCTCTCTCCCGCTCCCGCCAAGGACGCCTCCATCGTCGCCGCCATCGAATCGCTCTCTCACCAGCCTTTCGGCGGCAGCGGCACCCTCTCTGTCGTCGCCACCATCACTTCCACCTTCAAAGACATTGGCGCGCGCAAGGTCGGCTACTCCGGCGTCATGTTTCCCGTCCTCGAAGACCCGCGCCTCGCCGAACGCTGGAACGCTGGCCTGGTTTCGCTCGACACGCTTCTCAGCTACTCCGCCGTCTGTGGCACCGGCCTCGACACCATTCCTCTCTCCGGTGACACGAGCCTCGACGCCCTCGCCCGCATCATCGGCGATGTAGCTTCGCTCTCCGTCAAATGGAACAAGCCGCTCTCCGCCCGCCTCCTTCCCGTCTCCGGAAAGCACGCCGGCGATCAAACCGAATTCGTCAACCCCGATCTAATCA
>CAYOOS010000006.1:0-29930 GCA_964405585.1 uncultured Acidobacteriaceae bacterium
AAATGCATCCGGAACTGGCGCATGCGTTTTCGGTGGCGGCCGGGTGGTTTGATTATGACAACGACGGCCACTTGGACCTATTCGTGGTGAATTATTTGAAATGGTCGCCGGAGACAGATGTGGCGTGCATTATCAAGGGAATGAGAACGTATTGCTCGCCGGACAGTTACGCCGGACTGCCGAATATGCTGTTTCATAACAACGGGGATGGGACGTTTACGGACGTGTCGGAGCCCGCGGGACTGCTGCAGCATGTTGGAAAAGGAATGGGGATCGCGTTTGCCGATTACGACGGCGATGGATACATGGATGTGTTTGTATCAAATGATACCTTCCGGAATTTTCTGTACCACAACAACGGAAATGGAACGTTTACGGAAGTCGGGCTGGTGAGCGGGGTGGCGTACAACCAGCATGGAAAGAGCATCGCGGGGATGGGAGCGGATTTTCGGGACATTGATAATGATGGGCTACCTGATATTTTCGAAACAGCAATGTATGGAGACACCTTCCCGCTCTACCGGAACCTGGGGAAAGGAGTGTTTGAAGATATTACAATCTCGTCGAAAATGCGGCTGTCAACGAGCAAGCTGACAGCGTGGGGCACGGGGATGTTCGATTTCGATAATGACGGGTGGAAAGACGTGTTTACGGCAAACGCGGCGATTCTGGATAATTCAGAATTGATTAACGAACTGCCTTATAAGCTGGCAAACTCCGTGTTCAGGAACAATCGGGATGGAACGTTTATTGATGTGGGTCCGCGCGCGGGCAAAAGCTTCGCCGTGGCGGCAGCACATCGTGGAGCGGCTTTCGGCGACCTAAACAATGATGGGCGGGTCGACGTTGTTATTTCCTGCATGAATGCGACTCCCGAAATATGGATCAACCGCACGGAGAATGGGCATCACTGGCTGATTCTGAACCTGATTGGAACGAAGAGCAACCGGGATGGAATCGGAGCGCGCATCAGAGTGGCCACGACGGAGGGAGTGCAGTATAACCACGTGACAACCAGCGTGGGGTATGGATCAGCGAGCGACAAACGAGTGCACTTTGGGCTGGGGAAGGCAGAGACAATCGACAGTATTGAAATCACGTGGCCCAGCGGGATCAAGCAGACACTGCGCAACATTCGCGCGGATCAGATTCTGACAGTGAAAGAATCGGTGGAAAAGCAAGAGAAGCAGCCCGGGGCGTAGCGTCACTGGGGTTTGGAGGTGGGCAGTGCCGGGCGCGGTGGCGTGAATTTCTGGAATGCAATGGTCTCGTTTCCTTCTTTAATGAGATAAAACTTGTCTATTTCCAAATCCTGAAAGGATTGACGCGCGCCGCTGGGCCAGCGGATTTCGACACTATCAATGTGAACGGCTTTGGCGAGGCCGAAATGCGCACGCAAATCGCTTTGCGAGAGATAACTGCCCCCGCTCTGAACCTCGCGGATTTGAGAGAGCCCCCCAGCCTTGAGTGTGATGCGCGCCCCGATAGCATCACGATTGCTCTTTGAACCCACCAGCTTGAAATTCACGAAGTGATTTGCGATTCCACCTCCATTGCGGAGAAGAGTGGGGGGATCACCGTTGTTGGAGATCACGAGATCCATCCAGCCGTCGTTATCAAAATCGGCGAAGGCCACTCCTCTGCCTGCGCGAGGAGGTTGCGAGGAGATGCCGGCGGACTTCGCCGCGTCGGAGAATTTTCCGTTCCGTTCATTGTGAAAGAGGGAGTTGATCTGCTTATAGTGAGTTCCGGGGATGGCCGCCTCAACCTCGGGATAAACGTGACCATTGGCGATGAAAAGATCGAGCCACCCATCGTTGTCGTAGTCGAAGAAACCACCGCCAAAACTGAGGACATCATGGGTAGCACGGGTGATTCCGGCCTCGTTGCTAACCTCGTCAAATAAACCGGTGCCATCGTTTTTCCAGAGATGATCGGAATTCCCCTGGAAATCCGAGATATATAAATCGATCCAGCCATCATTGTTGTAATCAGCCAGGGAAATACACATGGCCGCCATGGTGCGGCCCAGACCGGTTACGGCCATGCCACTGACCAGCCCCTGTTCCTTAAAGGTGCCGTTGCGCTCGTTATGGAAGAGATAAGCGTTGAGACCGTCGTTGGCAACAAAGAGATCTTGCCAGCCATCATTGTCATAATCGGCGGCACCGACAGCGAGGTTTTTGCCTTTGGGCTGGTACAGGCCAGATTTGAGGGTGACGTTGGTGAAGGTGCCGTCACCGTTGTTGTGGTAGAGCAGATCAGCAGTGCCATCGTAAGCGCTGGGAGGACAACTGCTGAGCATCATTCCAAGATCGCAGTAGCGAGGACCGGCTGGCCCCAGGGCCACGTAGCCACCTACATAAAGATCAAGATAGCCATCGTGGTCATAATCAAAAAAAACGGCTCCGGCGTGGAAAAGAGTGCCGAAATCGAGGCCGGTGACGCCTGCCTTATCCGTGACATCGGTAAAGGTCCCGTTGCCATTGTTGTGATAAAGAACGTTGCGGCCGTACTGGGTGAGGAAGAGATCCGGGAAACCATCGTTGTCGTAATCGCCCCAGATGCAACCGAGGCCATAGCCGGTGCCGGGGACCCCTGCCTTATCGGTGACATCAGTGAAAGTGCCATCGCCATTGTTGTGATAGAGGGCGTTGCGGACTGTGATACCGCGATCGTAAAGGTCGCGGCCATTGACGAAATAAATGTCGGGCCAGCCATCGCCGTCAAAATCGGCGACGCAGACGCCGGGACCAAATTCCTCGAGATTGATGGAAGTGCCTTTGTTGCCTTTGAAATGGACAAAGTTGATGCCCGCGTCCTTGGTAACGTTTGAGAATTTGATCGAGGGAGCGGCGCTTGTTTGCGCCGAAACCGTGATGGCCGTTGAGGTGGCGCAAACAGTTATCACCAGGAGAACAGGGACAAGAATGTCCAAGCGATAAAGCCAACGACGATTACTTTTTTGCGCCGAATTCGAGTTCATTGGACCAGTGGCTTTGCCAATCATCGTGAAAAGTAATGGAATTCATTTTGGAGACGCTGCGCCAGGAAGCAAGTTCATGGGCGGGGCCTTTGTCGTCGTTGACACGGCACGAGAACTTGACGGTCTGGCCTGCTTTGATTCTGGCATAAACTTCGGGCATCTCCGTCCAGGGAATTGCGGCTTCGACAATGCGCGAGTTCCCTTCCCTGCGAATGACGAGCTGGCCATTGGTGACGGCGCCGCCATCGATGGGAGCTTTGGGCTGGCGCGGGAAGAAATGCTTGCGAGGCATTCCGGGAGATTGCAGCCGGTAGATTTCCGTACCGCCACCGAACTCGCTGGCAACGGGATTGAGAGCGAATTCGTAGTCGGTGTCCCAATAGGTGATGAAGCGCGGCATTACGCCGGGGGGATTCTGGAGCCAAGGTTTATTTTTCAGGACGTTGAAAGCGATCTGAACGTTGTCATGCTCGCCGCTACCGGAAGGTATGTCAAAGTTCTTGCGATAGGAAAAGTGCCGCACCCCAGCGGGCCAATTGAGTTCTACGTTGTCCCGGCCGATGGCATGGTCGGGATAAAAATAAGAGTCATCATCGCGAGTGGCGAACCGGACCATGCCCGGATCAGGGGTGGAATCGACAGTCTTGGCAGCAAAATAAAAGTAGCGATCGTCGAAGGCCAGATACGCGGTGGCGAGGCCGTTGGGCACGTCCTTATCAAACTTCCTGAAGGGGAGCCATGCGGCTTCGGTCATGTTTTTGCCGATTTCCGCACCGGGAAGAATTTGGGGAAGAACCCCGGACCAATCGGAGAGATCGCCGTCAACCGTGATGGTGCGGCGAGTGATGAAGTTCACGTGAAGATCTTCCGTGTGAGAGGCGTGGCCATCGGAGGGGGAGTCAAATTCGGCGGACAAGGGATACAAGTTGCTCTCAGCGGGTTTGCCGCCCGTAACACGGAAAGCGATGGTGGAGGTTGTGGCCGGGAGCAGTTTGATATCGCGGGTTGCCGATTCGAGTTGGAGATCACCGAGTTTGACGTGAAGATGACCTGCCACGGGCTTGTTGAGAACATTTGTCAGCGTGATGCGAAGAAGAGGGTGCTGGTCGATGGGAGCGGTGAGATCATGGGCGACAATCTCGACCGGTGCATAGCCGTGAATCGAGGAGGCACGGAGTGCCTGGAGGAGTTTACCGAAGGAACCGGAAACTCCGGAGGTACGCAAGAAGTAGCCAAGACCGTTGAGAGGAACGTCGATTCTCGCTTGCGCTGATGGAACGGGATTGCCGTAGAAATCAAAGAGATGGAAGGTGCCCTCGGGATTGGCAAGCGTCAGATGAGCATCAGAAGCAAGGTCAACGGAACGGAAAAGGGTGCGTTCCGGTTCATAAATTTTACGCAAGTCGCCAACGATGACGACGGTGCCGTCGTCAGGGCGAGGTGCAACATGGCCGGCCGCAGGAAGGCCGGAGAAAACGAAGATCCACGGCAGACCATTTTGAAAGAGGAGTTCTTTGAAGTCCCGTTGGCCGATGAATTTTTGGGAAGCGGCGACGGCGGCCGCGGGAGACCAAGCTTGGACGATAGGGTAAGTTTCTGACCCAATCTTAATGTTGCGACTTTCGTAGACGTTCCCATCGAAGATGCCTGCAGTCCGGCTTTGCCCCTGGGCACGCATGGAAGCGATAACGCCGGCGATGCGATCTTCGGAATTGGCGATCCAGCTCTCCGTGTCCCAAACGCGCACCGGGCCGTAAGGGCTTTTGCGATGCATCCAGGTAGGCTCGAGAGAGGGATCGGCGGCGAGCGCCTGGTAATGAATACTGACAAAGTCGAGCCACTTTAAGAAATGATCAGAACCATCAGGAAAGAGCTTATCGCGGGCGTTGGAGGAGGAGCAGGTGCCGCCGACGAGAACCTTGACGCCTGATTCGCGGCGGGCAGCTTCAATGCCTAGGGCCATGCACGTGAAGATATCGCGATAGCGGGGAATGTCCGCCTGCCAACCGGAGATGGAGACGCTTTCCCAAGGCTCATTCCAGAGTTCCATGGCGTTGACGTTGCCTTTGGGCCAACCGTACTTTCCGGCAATCTGTCGAATCCAATTCTGGAAGTCGTCGTCGTAGGCGGGCAACCATGCGCGATCGTCCTTGGTATCAAGCATTTTGTTTTCGGGGGAGAGCCAGGGGCGAGGCCGACCGAGGGGTTGCGAACTGAAGCCTTCGCCGGCACTGACGGTAAGCATGACGGTGACATCGTGCTTTCGGCTCCAGGCGAGATAGTTCTCCAGGAGAGACGTGCTGCGCCCATAGTCCGGATCAGAAGCGAGATCGTAAGCCGCGCCCATGCGCATGCCTTTGATACCGAGGCGTTGAAAGAGCGTGAAGACGCCTTCGTTCATAAACTCGTCCCAAGTGGTGTCCAAGGCATAGGTGGGGAACTGCACGCGGCCTTCATCGGGCTTCAAGATACGGACGAGAGTGGCCGCGAAGGCACGCCCGTGGCCTTGAAGGCCAACGATCAGGGCGTAACCGCCGAAACGCTCCGGGATGCTCGGCGCCATGGTGAGATCCTCTTCGCCACCAGGAGGTAAATCGAGGTTGAAGGGCAGAGAACCTTCGTCGGCGATTTTGAAAACGTGGGGCACCCAGACGTCGCCGGGCGGCACGCTGGTCCCGTAGGAGATGATTTCGATGGATCCGGCGGCCTTGAGTTCAGTGGGTAGCTTGTTTGTGAAATGAAGGACGAGTTCAGCCTTCTCACCGGGCCAGAGGACGTTAACCATGGAAGTCCGGCCCACATGAACTGCAATTTCCTGAACGGAGAAATCCTTGGAACGATCGGATTCGTTGAGGCGAAATGCGTCTGCGAAGCCGGGCATATCGGCGCCGGTGACCATCTGCGCCGTAGCAGGCAAAGAACACAGAAACAGGAGAACGAAAAATCCGGACATCACGCATGCTGCGAAACGGACTGAAAAGGGACTGCGAATCACTCAGGCCTCCCTGGGTCCAAAGAAGTTAGGTTGAAACGACAGCGCGGCAAAACTAAGCAATGCTATGATTCCGGGCGACCCATTCGAGCACGAGCGGCTACTTGGCCTTGCCGAGGATGCGCTGCTGGAGCTGAAGGGCATCGGAATTGTCCGGCTGAATGGCCAGGGCGCGTTTAAGCTTGGCAAGAGCAAGGGCGTGGTCCCCATTAAGGTCGAAGGCCGTAGCCAACAAGACCAGCAATTCCGCATCCGCGTCTTTCTCCGCAGGATGCAGTGTGGCGATGGCTGCTTTAGGATTGGATTCCTGCAGATATTCGCGGGCAAGAACCTTTCTGGCTTCGATCTGACCCGGATCGATCTGAATGGCCTGCTCCAATTCCGGGAGAGCATCCTTATTTTGTCCCTCCGAGAGAAGCAAGACACCGAGAGCGGCGTGGCCATCGGCGGAGACTGGTTGGAACGTGAGATATTTCCGGAAAGCGGCCTCGGCGTCCTGAGGGCGGCCCGTCTGGCCATAGCACATGCCGAGATCGAAATAGGCCTCGTAGAAAGAGGGGAGTTGGCTGATGATCGACTCGTAATGAGGGATGGCTTCGGCGAAGTTGCCGCCGTGGAGGAGATGCTCGGCCTGGTCCAAGTTGCCGCGCAGTGAACGGCCGAGAGAGAGATGCGCTTCGCGATCATCGTTGATGGATTGCGCGATGCCTGCATACTCCTGAGCCTTGGCGAGGTCACCCTCTTTGCGGTAGAGGTTCACTAAAAGCACTGCCGTCTCATTGTTGCGAGGTGAAAGGCGAAAAGATTCGAGGGCGTCGGCTTTGGCGCGTGGAATGTCCTTGATAGACTGATACGCGCGAGCCCGCCAGTAGAGCGCCTCCGCGGAATTTGGAGCATATTCGAGGGTCTAATTCAGAGCAGAGACAGCTTCATGTCCGCGGTCCTGGTCAACCAAGTACTGCCCGTAAACGAGCTGAATCCCGGATGAGCGGTGAGGGGAATCGGCGGTGAGCTTCAAGGCATAGTGGAATTGTGCTTCCGCCTTTTCGGTGAGCCCCGCCTGGCCGTAGGCATAGGCAAGGGCTGCGGCGATGATGGGATCGGTAGGCTTTAAGTGAGCAGCTCTCAGGTAAGCTTCGACGGCATCGGCGTTCTTGTCGCGCTGCAGCAGGACGAAGCCCAGCGACTTCCAGGCTCCGGAATCCTGGGGAGCGAGTTTGAGGCAAGATTCGAGCTCGCTTTCGGCGAGGGGCAAATCTTTAAGGGTATTTGCGGCAATCGAGCTGTGCAGAAGCAAAGCACGGACGGAATCCGGGTGTTTGCGGAGGAACTGCTGAAGTTCGAGAGCGGCGTCGAAAGGTTGACTCAATTGGAGCAAGGCTTCCGCATGGAGGAGAACAGCATCGGAGGAATCCGGATGCGCATTGCGATAAATGCGGAGTTCGCGTTCGGCGTCAGGCCAGAGACCCTGCGCGCCCAACTCGCGGCCTTTTTGAAGATGGTCAGGAGTAGCGGCAGCTCGCTTTGCAGGAGGCGCGGATTGGGGATGGAGTGCAGGAGAGGCCATGGCCATTGATCCGAAGATGAGGATAGTTGCAGGCATACGTAGAAGAGCCTTACAGATCGAGTCAAGAGTAAGAGGCATAGAAGAAAAGAACCCAGGCGCTTAGTATAAGCCGCCTGGGTTCCCTACTTGGAGGTAAGGTCCTAGAAAACGAACTTCGCCGCAATCTGGACGTGGCGCTCTGGGAATGAGCCGTTCATGCCGGTTATGTAACCAAATGTGGCATCCGACATGTTGCCGTCATAGTTGCCGAGTACCGGATGGTTAAAGACGTTGAGAGCTTCCGCGCGAAGTTGTATGTAGCGGGAGCCATCTTTGCTGAAGACCGGGAAGTTCTTCATCAGAGAAAGATCGGTGGTGAAGATCGATGGGTTACGCAGGTTTGCGTAGGTGTAGGGGATGGTGCCCAAAGTGAAGTTGGCAGGTTTAACGATCGAAGACGTAAAGGCGCTGGTCGAAGATGGCGGCGTTGATGAACCACTCGGCCAGAGCACGGATCTACCCGTCAGTCCCGAGGCGACGTCGGAAAGTGTCGCGCCGGGGGCCAGGGAGGCGTTGAGAGCATACACGCCAATACCGAAATCGGGAGATTGTGAGTAGCTGAAGACGATAGGTGTGCCAGAACGCCAAGACGTGTTGCCAGAGACTTCCCAGCCACCGATGGTGTAATCCAGAAGAGTGCCACCGGCCCCAGAGGGCGTGCTCATATAGCGGCGTCCTCTACCGAAGGGAAGCTGATAGGAATAGACAACGTTGATGCGGTCGGCTTGGTCGGTGGGATCAAGACCGTAGGTGTCGGTAAAGTACAAGACACTCTGTGGAGCCCTACCGCCCGTGCCGTTACCCTGTGCAGGTCCACCTTGGCCAGCCGAAAGGTCCGAGCCGCCCACGTCGTCAAGCAGTTTAGAGTGGGTATAGTTGAAGAGCACCTGAAGGCCATCGGAGAAGCGCTTCTGGACTCGGAGGTTGAGGGCGTTGAAGTTTGAAGTACCCGCATTTACTCCGGAGACTTGATTGTAACCAAAGTAGGGGTACAGGTACTCAAGAAAGGCAAGGGGAACCTGCGCTCCCGTATTCGGGCCTTGGCTGGCGAAGGGTGAAGCTACGTTAGTGTTGTAGATTTGGTAGTTTTGACCGGTCGGTCCGCCGTTATATAGGTTGGCGGGGAACCGGCTGGGGTTGGTTTTGGCCAGAAGAGAGCTGCTGTGGTTCCCCAGATACTGCAATTCGAGAAGCGTCTTCCAAGGCAACTGCCGTTGGATGCCAAAGCTCCAGTCGAACTCCTGAGGCATGTGCATGGTTTCTGCAAGCCCGCCAGTTCCTGCACCATATTGACCGGCGGAGAGGTAGTTAAGACTGAGGTTGTCGGTAGTCCTGGGGAGAATTTGGGAAGCAGGACACTGGAAGGGATCCGTTGAATAGCCCGGAGTGAGACCAGAGGGAGTGACTCCCGAAAGAGTCTGAAGGCCGTGGCCGTACACACCGACGTTCCCGGTATTCAGATTGGTGGAGTTGCAACCTGCGCTCTGCTGGTTTGAGTTGTTGGACAGGGCACTATAAGCAGGCCCAACATTGTCCCCATAGGCGCTTAAATCGCCCGAAGTAGGCGCATAGAGGATCGCGAAGGAACCGCGAAGGGTGGTGAGCGGATTAACCGCGTAGGCAGCTCCCAGACGAGGAGCGAAGTTAAGGGGATGCCAGTTTGTAGCGCCGTTGGACGGATGTCCTGGTGTGCCAGCCAACTGGAAAGCCCCCTTGGGGAAACCGTCGTTCAAGACCCAGGAGGGTACTTGGACCTGGGAAGGATCGAGGCCAGCAGAGACGAGGGCGGAATTGAAATTGTAACCGGGGTTAATCGTGAAGACAGAAGGAGCATTCGCGTTCCAGATCTGAAGCTGGTTGTTCTTTTCGGTAAGCGGTGTTTCCGTCTCCCAGCGCAGACCAAGGTTCAGGGTGAGCTTTGGAGTAACTTTGAAGTCATCCTGAACGAAAGCAGCATAGTAGTCCTCGCGGTAGTGCCGGATGAAGGGGGACTGAATGGTCATCCAACTGTCCATGCCCATCAGGAAAGAACCAAGCGCATTGGCATTGCCCTGGTTGCTCCAATTGGGGCTATTGGCCTGGGTGGAAGTCTCGACAAATTGCCCAGTACCTTCGGCGTCAAAGTCCATTTGGGTGCTCGCCTGGTCCGTGAAATTGTCGTAGTAACGGCGGCCTTCATATCCGAACTTTACGGCATGACGGCCAAGGATTTTGGTCAGAGTGGCTGCAAACTGGAAATTGGTGGAATTATAGGTAATGCCACCCTTGCCTTGGATCTTATAATTGTCACCCCCCCCGGGGAAATTATTGGATTCACTTTCCATGGCATTGATGCCAACGACGTTATTGGTATCGCCACCAAGGGCGGCCATGATGTCCGCAGGAAAGTGGAAACTGGAGTTACTAAAGTTGGCGGGTAGAGAAGTACCATTGCTGTAGGGGCTGTAATTGCCGCCGACGCGAACTTCCAGGAGAAGAGTGGGAGAAAAGGCGTAGTTATAACCCAGCGAGGTCCCGAAACCGCCAGGGATGTAGCCATTCAAATTGGTTGACTGCCAGCCGCCCGGGGAGCTGTTGTAGGCGCCCGCCGAGAAGTCCTTGAAGTATTCGTGGTTGAAACGGAAGAAGATGTTCTGTTTGCTGTTTATGTTGTGATCCAATCGCACCGACCAGGAGTCGTTGGTCTTGGTTTCAGGGCTGCGGTAAGCAAAGTTGTCGGTATCGGTGTAAGGAAAGAGCGCTGTGTGGTTCGGCATGGGTATGAATTTCAGATACGCCTGGATCGTGGGATCGAGGTAGTTTGTGGGGATGATCTGTCCGGGGTTTGCACTGTTAGGACTTATGAGCTGAAGCCGCTCGTAATAAGGAGTGGAGAGCCACGGAGAAGGATTGGCTGGCAAGGGATTTATAGTGGGGTACGAGTTAGGCCCGAATGGATCATAAATTTGCGCGTAGGGTGTCTGATTGGCGGAGTTGGTTGGGTCATAAAAAGCATTCCCATCTGCCGACAGATCGCCCCCACGTTCTGCTGTGGTGGGAACGTTCGAAAGGTTCTGGTTGCCCGCAAAGGACTGGCGAACACCTTCGTAGTTAGCGAAGAAAAATGTCTTCTGTTTGCCGTTGTAAACCTTGGGAATCCAGATGGGTCCGCCCAAAGCGCCGCCGAAGGTATTGAAGTGGAAGTTCCCCTTGGCTGCCCCCTCCGCATCGTTGGACCAGCTGTTTGCATTTATTGCGGCGCCTTGATAGTACTCGAAAGCCTGACCGTGGAAGGCGCTGGAACCGGATTTCGTGGTAAGAGAAACGGCGCCGCCAGAAAGGCGTCCATACTCGGCGTCAATACCGTTGGTGACGACCTTGAACTCCGCAACATCGTCGTAGGAAGGGGTTGCATTGCTGACGGTGTGGCCGGCATTCATGGTTACCGAGACGCCGTCAACCAGGTACTCGATATTGCCCGTGCGACCGCCGTTAATGCGGGTATCCGGAATGCCGCTGTACTTACCGCCTCCGCCGCTGGCATAGGGGCCGAGATTATATCCCGCGCGGGCGCCGTTCGTGCCTTGAACATCCCCCGATAAGGTGAGCAGGAGCAGGGGATCGCGAAGAAATCCGTTTACATTATTATTTGAGGGGAGCGTAGCGAGCATCTCATCGGTAATGACTTCGCCGGCTTGCGCGTCCTCGGTGCGCATCTGTGGGCCTTCCGCAGTGATGGTGACGGTTTCCGAGGCCTGGCCAATTTCGAGTTTCAATTCGAGGGCGATGCGGTCCTCAACCTGAACGGTAATGCCCTTGCGATCCAGGGTTTTGAAACCCTTCGCTTGCACTTGTACTTCGTAAGTTGAGGGAATCAATGGGGGCGCTTCAAAATAGCCGTCACCATTGGTCTGAGTCTCGATACGGACGCCCGTCGCGGCATCGATGACAGTGATTTTAGCGGCAGGAACAACGGCTCCGGAGGGATCCGTGACGCGACCAGTGATAACGCCTTTACCGGTCTGTGCAGCAGCCCAAGGGGCAACCAGCAGGAAAACGACCAAAAGCAACCACCCAGCAATCTTAGTTCTCATACGGCTCCTTCGTTTTGCAATGAGTAAGAGGATTCAGTAATTGAGCAATCAGAGCTATTCGTACGTGAATCCACGAAACACCCCAAGCCAATGTGGATAGGTTAGGAGCCGGATACGGGCAAGTCTGTAAGAAATCCGGAAATCATTCTAAGAAAAGTATCGCGGTGATTTCGGCGCTTCGGAATGGGCTTGCCAACCAGGGAACGCGCATGAATGGGGTGCACAAATCCGCTCAATTGGCCGGTTTCGCCGCACGTTCGGAGGCACTTTTTTGCAGCAAAGGTGCTAATGCGAGGTGATTTGCATCAAACGGGGGAAGTGAATCGTACTGTTCGAGAAACGAAACAGCAGAGTTAGGCGGGTTTGGAGGACTGCTGCGGCTTGCGAAGTTTCATGACGTAGAGCAGGGCGATGGGATAAACGAGGAGTCCCAAAAAATAAGAGCGCTGCAGACCGAACGAGTCGGCAAGCCTTCCTTGAAGAACGGGAAGAATGGCGCAGCCGAGAAAACCGAGCGTGAGCAAGCCGGAAGCCTGGCCGATGAGTTCGCCGATGTTTTCGGTAGCGATGGCGAAGAGTGTGGGAAAGAAAATGGAGACAAAGAAACCGATTAAGGTGACAGCGACGATGGCGAGAATGCCTTTAGCGAGTATGGCCACCACCAGGCAAATCGAGGCAACAATCAGGTGGACAGCAATGTGAAGCGACGGTTTGATCCTCTTCTGAATCCAAGATGCCAGCAAGCGGCCAAGGGCGAAGAGAGCGAAGTATAGCGTGAATAAGCGCTGCGATTGCGTCGAGGTAAGACCGGCGATGGAAGGATGTTCCAGAAAGTTGCGAAAGAAAGAGAAGAGGCTGGCTTCGACACCCAAGACGAGAAAAATGACGATGAAGCCGAAAACGACGCGAGAGTTTGACCAGATGTTTGTGCGCGGAGTCATATTCTGGCGGGAGTCGGGCTTGAGGAATTCAGCGGAACCTTTGGCACCAAAGAGCATTACGGCAACAGCGACACAGAGAAGGATGATGGCGAGAGTGGCGAAAAGAGCCTGCATGTAAGGAAGTTTTTGTGAGGCGGAAACGGCCACGGCGGGAATGATGAGCGAGACGGTGGCCGGGGCGATGATTTGGGCAACGGCACCAAGGGCGTTGCCCAGGTTCTGGCGACTGGAGGAGCTTTGGGGAGGGCCGAGCAAGCTGAGGAGCGGATTTCCCGCGACCATCTGGGAGGTAAATCCAGTGCCGATCAAGAAGAAGGCGAGGAGTACGATTTCGTAATGCGCGGCCTGTAACCCGGCGATGAGCAAAAACGTGCCGAGAGCGTACAGCGTCATGGCCATCGCCAAGCAAGTCTTGTAGCCGATGCGGACGAGATAGGAGCCAAGAAGAACAGCGGCAAGGAAAGGAATGTTTTTTGCGAAGACGGTGTACATCTGTTGCTGATAGGTGAGGTGAAAGAATTCCTTGAACTCCGGGAGGAAAACGCCTTCGAAGCATTGCGTGAGGCCGCAGAAGAAGTAAATGAAGTAGACGAGATAAAGCATGGCCGGGGCTTCACCGGAACGAGGCTGCACGGCAGTGCCAGTTTTTGCGGTTTGCGCGGTTCCCATTTTTGGCCTTTGCTGCCTTTCGCGAGCCAGTCCTTTATTTATTTTGCGGCTGAGTGTCACGAGGTTCGTTATCGCTAAGGATGGCCCGCGAGCCAATTTCGCTTTTGATATCCACGCCATGTGCCCCATTATTGCCACGCACGATAGCGCTGCGCACTTCGGGCCCCAGGTAAATGCAAGGAGGTTGCGAAAGAGAATTCGCTATCGAATCCTCATGACCGGGAGAATGCCGGGTGTCGACTCCACCGAAAGTGCAATTCTGGATTTGCACTTTGCCGCGCTCGACTTCTATGGAGTATTGCCTGGTGTCCGAATCATTGGAGAAATAACAATCCGAGAAGGAGACGAAAGCTTCTCCTTGCAGGACGGCATTGTGTTCGACAGGGCCCCAGAATCCGCAATTAACGAAGCGGATATTGCCGCGGGCGGATTTCGCGACAATGACCTGGGTGGCCGGGCCGGCCTGGTGACTGTTGAACTCACCGTTGCTGATGAGGAGGCCCATGGGCTGAATTGCTTCGATGAGAACGGCAGTGGCCGTGGCATCCGCGCCAATGCCGGAGAATTGGCCGTTGCAGGCGCCGTTGGGCGTGGCCACGAATTTGTAGCCAACCTTGGCGGGAAACACAAAGGTGTTGGTCACATATTCCCAGTCCGTGCGACCGAACACGAATGCTTCCAGGTTTTGCTGCATGTAAGAGAAAACCTTGTCCCAATTACCGTTAAAGGCTTTGTTGGCCCAGAAGTGAGAATGGAACTGGACGTCCTGAAGGCGGCCGATATCTCCTGTCCAATCGACGAAAATGCCGCGGCGGAGAACGCAACCGTTGACACGGAGAATGCGATGGCGGCCATTTTCGGTAGGTCCGGTGCGAATGCCGTTGTAACTGTTGATGAGCGTAAGGTCGGCAATGGTGGAATCGAAGGAGACTTCGGATTTGTTGGCTGGGTTACCGCGGATCTGGATGGTCCAGGGATAGGGACGAATGTCGTCAACCTTCTGCTCGGGGTAGAAGATGGTCAGGCCGGTAAGAGAGCTGGAGCTGCGCATCTCGATGAAGGGAGCTGCGTCTTCGCTGTCGCGGCCCTCGGTGGGCATAAGGATCGAGCCGGTGGCCGGTTCCCAAGAGACAGGAGCGACATTTAGACCCGTTAGATGAACACCACTCTTGATTTCGAGATGACCGCGACAGAGCCAGCGGCCCACCGGAACGACGACAATGCCTCCCTTCACGCTTGCCTGATCGATGGCTTTTTGAATGGACAGGGTGTTGTCCGTGGCACCGTCGGGGACAGCGCCAAAGTCTGCGATGTTGTAGACGCCGTTCGCGGCACCTTCGACGGCGATTTGCGTTGAGGCAGCGAACGAAACCGCGGGCGCAAGGACGGTGACAAGCCAGGAGGCAACGGCAAGCCAGCGGCACCGGGGCCAAGAGAGAGAGTACATATCGAAGAAAGTCTCCAGGGTGACAGGTAGAAAATACTGGTTGTGAGGAGAGAATTCTATGAAAAGTTTACCGGGGCTATAAGAAAACAATCCTGGAGGGAATTGGGCCAGCGGCTGAACAAGAGCGCGAATCGGGTTATTGCGAAAAACCGGCTGCGATTGTTTTGTAAGAAAACGCTATTTTTCGTTACAGACCAAATCTGAAACGCAAACTATGTTTAGAGTGCGGGTCCGGAGTCTTACCGCCGGAACGATCAGGGTGGGGGTGTAGATGGCAGATACCGCCCAGAAACAGGAGTTTTTGTGAACCCTTCAAAGATGGTCCGCGGAATCAGCACTGCTTTTGCGTTATTCCTACTTCTTGTCTGTTCGTTGCAAGCGCAGAGCCCGGTGGCGAGCACTCCGGCAATCGAAAAAAAGGTCGATGAAATGCTGGCAAAACTTTCGTTGGAAGAAAAGATCGATCTGATTGGCGGGGTGGATGGGATGTACATCCGTGAAGAACCAGCCATTGGGCTTCCACGACTGAAGATGTCCGATGGACCAGTGGGGGTGCGGACCTGGGGACCGGCAACGGCGTTTACGGCAGGCATTGGGCTGGCGGCCTCCTGGGATCCGGAACTTGCGAAACGCGTCGGAAAGTCGCTGGGCGAAGATGCGCGTGCACGTGGCGTCAATTTCCTGTTGGGGCCGGGCGTGAATATTTACCGCGCGCCGATGAACGGTCGCAACTTTGAGTATTTTGGCGAGGATCCATATCTCGGCAGCAGGATGGTGGTGGGGTACGTCGAAGGTGTGCAAAGCAAGGGAGTGGTTGCAACGGTGAAGCATTTCGCCCTGAATAACCAGGAATGGGACCGGCACAATGTGAGTTCCGATGCGGACGAGCGAACGATTCGCGAAATTTATCTGCCCGTGTTTGAAGCGGCGGTGCGCGAGGGACATGCCGGGGCGGTGATGAACTCCTACAACCTAATCAACGGGGTACATGCAACGCAAAACAACTGGCTAAACAATGTCGTACTGAAGAAGGAGTGGGGATTCGAGGGCGTGCTGATGTCCGATTGGGGGTCCACGTACGATGGAGTCGCGGCGGCGAACGGAGGTCTGGACCTCGAAATGCCAAATGCCGATTTTATGAACCGCAAAGCCCTGTTGCCAGCCATAAAGCAGGGGCAGGTATCTGTAGCCACAATTGACGACAAAGTGCGAAGAATTCTGCGCACCGCGCTGCAGTTTGGATTTATGGATCGCCCCCAGGAAGATTTGAGGTTTTCAAAGTACAACCAGGCGGCACGGCAGGTCGCACTGGATGAAGCGCGAGAGAGCATTGTGCTGCTGAAGAATGAGACAGCCGTGCTGCCGCTGGACGCAAAGAAGATTCATTCCATCGCGGTGATCGGACCAGAGGCGTGGCCAGAGGTTACAGGCGGAGGGGGTAGTTCAACGGTGACGCCATACACCGCCGTCAGCTTACTGGAAGCACTTGGCAAGCGCGAAGGGTTGCAAGTGTTGTACGCACCGGGGATTCCATCGGTGAGCCAACTGATTAATGAGACGAACTTCCAAGACGATGTGAAGGCTGAAGCGTTTACAGATGGGAGCCTTACCAACGCGACGACAATTTCGAAGCAGGAACGCCTGAACGACTGGAAAGCAGGCGATTGGGTTCCACCAGGAACGCCCCAAAGTTACCGCTATACAGCCGACTTCGTGCCACCGCGCGGCGGGAAGTATCTTTTTCTTACTGTGGCCGCGGGAGAGGACTCCTACACGCTTTATGTTCAGGGAAAACCTTTAATTCAGGAATCGAGGAGTGAGGGCCAGGCGCCGCGCTTTGCAGAGATTGCGTTGACGGCGGGCCAGAGGATTTCTTTGCGGGTAGATTATGTTGTGCGGGCTGCAAAACCGCGATTTGGTTTGGGGATTCGAGCTGTGGACGAACTTGTTTCCGAGGATGCGAAGAAGATTGCAGCACATGCCGATGCCACGGTGATCTGCGTTGGGTTTGATCCGTGGTGGGAGTCGGAGGGCTTTGATCGACCATATGCGCTGCCGTTTGGCCAGGAAGCGCTGATTCGAGAAGTAAGCGCAGCAAACAAGAACACGATTGTCATTCTCACGGCTGGCGGAGAGGTCAGTACCGCCAACTGGCTTGCGGGAGTTCCCGCGCTGCTGCATAACTGGTATTCAGGGCAGGAAGGTGGAACAGCGGTGGCAGAGATTTTGTTCGGGGACAGATCGCCCGAGGGAAGACTGCCAATCAGCTTCGCGCGTTCCTGGGAACAGAATCCCGTGCACGACAATTACTATGCGCCGCCGGCCGCGCCGGGAGAGAGTCCGCATGTGAAGTACGCAGAAGGCGTCTTCCTGGGATATCGCTACTACACAAGCGGAAAAGAAAAGCCGCTCTTCCCTTTTGGCTACGGACTGACGTACACGAAGTTCGCGTTCCGCGACCTGAACGTCGCTCCGGCGACGACAATCGATGGAACGGTGAGCGTCGCATTTGTGATTGCCAATCGTGGGGAAAAAGCTGGGACGGATGTTGCGCAACTGTACGTGGGAGATCCATCGGCGAAGGTGAAGCGCCCGGCGAAAGAGTTGAAAGGGTTTCAGAAAGTTCGATTGGAGCCGGGCGAAGAGCGGCAGATTACCTTGAATCTCGACAAAAGAGCGTTCTCCTATTGGGACGAAGCGATACACGGTTGGAAGGTTGATCCAGGCCGCTTTACGGTGTTCGTGGGAGATTCTTCGGAGTACACGCCTTTGGCGGGTGAAATCATCTTCAAATGAGCGCATGGGTGGCAAGGTCAGAGAGATGAAACCGGCGAGAATTCTTGCAACAGCGATGATCGTGACCGTGTTGTGGGCTACTTGCACCTCGGCCCTGGACAATGGGCTTGCGCAAACTCCGCCGATGGGCTGGAACTCGTGGAATGCATATGAGTTGAAGATCAACGAGGAACTGATCCGGTCGGCGGCGGACTTCATGGTCAGCTCCGGGATGAAGGATGCAGGCTACCAATACGTAATTGTCGATGCGGGCTGGAAGAGCGAGAACCGGGCAGCAAACGGAAGACTAGTAGCGGATGCAAAGAAATTCCCCTCAGGCATGAAAGCCCTGGCTGATTCTATTCACGCAAAAGGACTGAAATTTGGGATTTATACTGATGCGGGCACGGGCGATTGTGATTCCGGAGCGCCGGGTAGCAAGGGCTATGAAAGCCAAGACGCCGCAACATTTGCGGCGTGGGGCGTCGACCTCGTGAAAGTAGACTGGTGCAACTCCGAAGGGTTGAACGCGAAAGAGGTCTACACTAGGATGAGCCGGGCAATACTGGCGACGCGGCGACCGATGGTGCTCAGCGTTTGCGAGTGGGGAGACAATCAACCGTGGCTCTGGGCCGGCGAAATCGCGCACATGTGGCGCACCACGGGCGACGACAAGGGTTGTTGGGATTGCGGGCGTGAGACGATGAACAAGCCGGGGGGCTACCCGCGAGGCTGGACATTAATCCTTGATGCGCAATCCGCCTTGCAAGGGTACGCGGGACCAGGGCGCTGGAATGATCCAGACATGCTACAGGTGGGCAATGCCGGAATGAACCTGGAAGAATCCCGTGCACAGTTCAGTTTGTGGAGTATTTTGGCAGCGCCGCTGATTGCGGGGAATGATTTGCACACCATGCCGCCCGAAATCGCGGGAATTCTCCTAAACAAAGAAGTAATCGCCGTGGATCAGGACCCAAAGGGCATACAAGGAAACCGCGTAAAGAAAGAAGGAGAGCGAGAGATCTGGGCGCGCCCCTTGAGGGATGGCAGTCAAGCGGTGGTCCTATTCAATCGCGGTGAGTATTCCTCTGAGATCACTTTGCAATGGCGGGATTTGAATTGGAAAGACACAAAGGTAGCGACGGTTCGTGATCTTTGGGCACATCAAGATTGGGGCGCGATGCGCGACGCCTACACTGCGAACGTGCCTTCTCATGGCGTAAAGATGATTAGAGTAACTCCAGCCCACCTTTAGACATCGCGAAATCAAAGAAGAGCTTACCGTTTTCGACGCAATCGAGCGCCCGCGCCGCTTGCCGCAGTGATTTTCTTAGAATGCTTGCCGCAATCCTTACAGAAATGAACATGCCGCGAGCCTAGGATGCCGGGCAATGTTCGGGGTTTTTCTCGGTAAGAACATAAGGAGATACTGTGAGTACCAAGAGTCTTGCTATTCCATCGTGCGTCGCGATGCTCTTGCTCTTTGCATCAGCGGGCGCGCGGGGACAGTCTCGCAATGAAGGCATGAACAAGAATTCCACCCATGCAAAAACCGTGCAGGCGTCCAAGGCGGCTGACAATGCTTCCACCAGCGCACAGGACAAACAAGCGACAAACGACGAGTTCGAATACACCACCAGTTGGATTGGCAACACGTTGGGCGGCGATGATCCTAATCCACCGACCCAGACGCTCTATCACGTGCCCATCGACATGAACTCCATCTATGTCCGTCCTGATGGCCGCGTCTTCACAAACACGGGTTGGGACGAAGGGGGTAGGCCTGTTTCGACTTTCAAGGATGGCCGCCTGATCAGCGTTCTGAATGATGAAAACAATAGTCCCAATTGGCGCGCTGGTGGCGGAGACGCCGTCGTGGCCGATGACAAGTACATCTACGCCGCACAGTCCACGGGGCCTGGCCCTGCAGGCGATCCCAATCCACTGGATGGTGGTGAGGGCGTTTTCGTCTTCAATCAAAGCGACATGACCAATACCAATTTCATATTCACTGGCAGCAACACCCTCTACAACGAACAGACCATTTACGGCATGGCGCTCCACAACGGCAAGCTCTACGTCACCGAAAATGACCAGAACCTGGTGGAAGTGTTCGATACCACCAGCCACGCTCTGTTCGCCAGCTTCGCCATTAACAACCCCGTTCGCATCGCGGTTGATCGCGAAGGTGGCATGTGGATCAGCCATCAGGATCCCACGCCGCTTCCCACCACCCCTGCCGGGAACGTCTACGACATCAACGGTCAAATGGGACTTGCCACGGTTGAGCATTACGACAGCTCCGGAACGTGGATCGATTCGATCACTCTGCCGGATGGCGGCCAGGTCGGGGCTCTGTGGATTGACAAATGGGGCAACCTCCTTGTCGGTGACACCGGCCCTGACCAGGACATTAAGATCTACGCGAATATCCTGAACCATCCTTTCCTGATCTCGACCTTCGGCCATAAGGGCGGTAATTATGCCGGCCCCATTCGCGGCGCTGTTGGACCGCAGCGGTTCCGCGGAATCACCGGAATCGGCACGGATGACTTTGGCAACATCTATATCAGCGAAAGCGGCTTTGGTTTGGACAAGGGTGTCGGGCACGGAGCTGTACTGCAGAGCTACTCGTGGTGGGGTGGACTCAACTGGTCCGTCGAAGGACTAGAGTTCGCCAGCCTCGCCGCCGTGGACCCCAAATCAGAACGCGATGTCTACGACGCCTACCATCACTTCACAATGGATTACAACCAGAAGCCAGGCCACGAAGCAACCTACGTCGCGGACACTTACGACCGCTTCCGTTATCCTCAGGACGTTCGTGTCACCAGCATCATCAGCGCGGGACGCATCGTCTACATTCACGGCAAGAAATTCCTCGTCGCCGGAAATCAGGGTGGCGTTCTGATGGAGATGTATCGTTTCGAGGAAGGCAGCGAAATTGCCATTCCTTGCGTGGCGTTCGATTACGGTTCCTTCCAAAACGGCAATTACCAGGACTTCGCCGTTGAACCTATTGATGGCGAGTTCATTTGGCGCGACCTGAATGGCGATGGCCAGATGACTCTCGACGAATTCGTCGAGCCTCCCAACAATCTCCATCGTGACGGCGGTTACTTCTGGGTTGATATCAACGGCGACGTCTGGCAGGTCAACTATCAGGCCGAGAATCCTCCGTACGAGGCATCCATTCACCTTCGTCGCTACACCTTCCAGGGCTTCGACCCCTTTGGCGCTCCCATCTATGATTTCAACCACATGACGATTTATAACGCCCTGACCGATTTGCCCGATGTGGACCAGATTGCTGGCGCCGTTTTCGATCCCACACTCAGTGAGGGTGGCACACTCTTCCTCGCCGGCGGCAGCACTCCACAGGGCGCCTTCAACAAGGTCGTCCGCTACGACAATTGGGACAAGGGCAACCGCAAAGCGACGTGGGTAACCAACATTCCGTATGACCCGGATCCGAACAATACCTGGTCGCCCAATTCCTTCACCGTTGCCGGAGATTTCTTCTTCGTTGATTTCTGGATGCCCCACTACAATCTTGCATTCTCTGCAAAGACTGGTGTTTACGTGGGACGCTTTGTCCCGGGCAATGACGTCGGTGGTGTAAACAATGTTGGCAACACCGATGAATGGCAAGCCAATGCTGCGTTCCGCCGTAATAACGGCGAGTACTTGCTCATCCAGGAAGAAGACTATCAGGCAAAGAACCTGATGTATCGCTGGACTCCGCCGCAGCAACTTCCTACTCCACCGGTGCCGCAAGCGCCTTCCGGCCTTAGCGGCACACCCGACGATGAAGCTGTGACCCTCTCATGGACGGCCGTGCCCGACGCCTTGATCTATAACGTTCTGCTTAGCACCACCAGCGGTGGCCCCTACACGCTCGTTAATGCCGGCGTTTATCAGACCACGGTTTCCGCAACCGGACTGACAAACGGTCAGACCTACTACTACGTGGTTTCCGCGGAAGCCGACACCGGTTTGAGCAGTGCGAACTCCCCCGAGTTTGCCATCACTCCAGTTGCGGCGGGCACCACCTACGAGGCGGAAAACGCTCTGTTCACCTGCCCGGCGTTCGTAGTTCCCTGCCCGCTTTGCTCCGGCGGCGCACGTGTGGGCGCTGTGGTTCAAGGTGTTTCCATCACCTTCTCCAACGTCACCGTTGCAACGGCGGGAACCTACGCCGTTCGCATCTACGAGGTCAATGGCAACCAGCCGAGTGATTGGGGTCTGCCTCAGGAACCCACTATCAACATCGTCGTCAACGGCGGAACAGCTATCGTCTCCCCGCCACTTCCTTTCACTGGTGACTGGAACACTCCCGATTACCTCATTGTCAATCTAACCCTTTCCGCAGGCACGAATAGCATCGTGCTAACGGTCCCGGCCGATGCGCCCACAGGCGATCCGGACATCGACCGCATCGTAGTTCCCACGCAGCCCAATCCGTAGAGGGCGCTGAGCACGCCAGGGACTCTGCTCAAGTTTTCTCCCGCACCCCGGGAAACGGCAGAGTCCCTTCTTTTATGCGTATCAAAAGTTGGCTGTGTTGACTGGTGCAATTGCCTGACCGTACGTTTTATTCAAGCAATCGGATGCGCCGAATCCCGCCTGCTTCGGGCAATTTGACTTCAAATTCGTCGCCATTCAGCCTTCTCGTCGATATCCAGCGTTCGCCATCAAATCGACCATCCTCAATGGTAAGGGGGACGCGATCGCGCAGTGGCCCCTCCATGGCACGGAATATCACTTCAATGTTCGCTCCCGCCACCACAAAATCTTCGGGCCCCAATTCCAGAATGAGCCCCGCACCCAAGGCACCTTTCGGATCGTACAGTCGTGTATAACCCACTGCGGCGACCGTCTGTTCCGTCCTCCCAAGTCGAATGATCTTTCCGTTGGATTCGTCTTGCACAAATCCGTGCAGGAATCCCGTTCCCTGATACTTGGCGATCAGCGGCAACAGTTGCTGCAAAATCCGGTAGTGGTCGGCAAATGGCTGGGCCACCGGCTTCAGCTTGCCATCCTCAAACCAGTCATCGATTCCGAACGGACTGAACCCGATGGCATTGCATTGCGCCAAAGATGGAAATACGGCACCCGCCCAATGAGCATCCGCAATGATCTCTGGAACGAAAAGAGCATTGTCGTCGCGCACGTAAGCCGCGACACTGTCGAAAAAATCGGGATTGTAGATGTCTGGCGCAACCAGATCAATGTGCGGGGCTGCTGCCTTCCAAATATCGATCACGTTCGCCGTGGGTCCGCCACTTGGCCAGCGCCCGGCGCGCTCGCTGTCCTGCCCCATTAACCAATCGTTTGCATACATTGGAAGCGGGTAAACCTGTTTTCCTGCAGCGGCGACGCTGTCCACATATTTTGCGACGTACCAGGCGCTAAAGGCCTCCGGCGCCAATGCTCCAAAGTAATCACGCCAGTTTTTTAGTTCCGTGCTGCTACTCGACTTTTCTAGAACTTTTGCAAGCGCCGGTGGCAATGACCTGTGATGCGTTTCAAGATAACTCAACAATTCGGGCGGCGGACTTTGCTGATAGGCAGAGTTCGCCTCCGGTGAGTGGTCGCGATCCGTTCCCAGGTACCCCGTTTCGTTTTCGACCTGGACCATGATCACGGTGCGGCGGGATTCGTCCTTCTCTTTCACATGTTTCATGACTTCCTGGAACGCATGGCTGTCCGCGTTTCGCGCTGTCTCAGAGAATGCGGAGAGCGCTCCCATCTGATTGCCAGAAACATCCACTGCGCGTTGATATTGTCTTGGGTCGCGTTTTACCCACTCCGGCGTGTAGCTCATCCAGGCGTTCTTCCACGTCCCGAACCACAACAGGACAACGCGCAGATTATGTGCCCGCGCCTGGTCCAACATTTCGTCAATCAGATGGAAGTCGAACTGTCCCTGCGCTGGCTCGATCAATTCCCAGGAGACTGGAACTTCAACGGTGTTGCCGTGGAAGGCGGACACTGAGTCCATGGCTGCCTTTAAATCCTCCGGATTTGTCGCGCTTGAATTGTGAACCTGACCGCCAAGAATCAAATATGGTTTGTCATCTACATAAAAGTGATAGGCGTTCTGCTCGCGGGATAGGTGCGGGATTGCATGGGGCGTTTGAGCTTTTGCGACGGGGAGGATAATCGCCGCAAAAATCAGAAGTGCCCTGCGAACGCGGGAGATACGAGCCAAGCCCTCTTTGCTGATCGATGTGAGCACCGCTTTCAATTGCGCTGTCTGATTAGTAGCCATCGTTTTCTCCAATTTCCTGTCGACAAATATCGTTGGCCGAACCGCTGCTCATGACTAACAGAGTGCACCTGGAGAAACCTGAAAACCCGATAATTCAATCGAGCGTTCGTTTCGGATATTTTCTCACCTGAGGAAGCCCGTGGTGCAGAGTCGTCAGTTTAATAAAATGGACTCTGGATTACTGTAAGAATCCGACCCCATCTGAAACTGCAATCTATTCATTCGCAAAACAAGTTGCCGCGTACATTTCCAATGTTTCACTACCAGATTCCTTATTTCAGAATGCTTGATGCAATCCTTACAGAAATGCAAATGCCGCAGAGCCTAAGATTCCTGGAAACTTGTGGAGCCGTCTGATTTGAGATTGTGAGGGGATACTATGCGTATGAACAGATTCCAAAGGAAGCACGGGTCTGAACAGTCCCTCGAAGTCTTGCGCGGCACCGCTTGGGATGGTGGCTTCATTTCGGAGGGTGTCGATCCCGACACCGTAGGAATGGAATATGACGGCCGCGCGTTTGCCACAGCCGCATGGCACCTCGCGCACCCGAACTGCCAATCTTTCTGCAAGGAGTAGAGATCCATGAGTCAACGTCGTGCGGTCCTTTTCGCTTGTTTGTTCTGTTTACTGGCTCCGTCAGTACGCGCACAAGCAAATCTCGAAACACCGTTTCATGCTGCCGGATGGACTATCGCTGCCGATCCTTCCACCGGGCAGATCTCCGTCAGCAACGAAAGGCTTGGCCTGTTCATGGAGCAAGCCAGGCTCAATATACGCGACGATCGAGGGCTTCACATCTTGACAGGTTGGTCTGTCAAAACCGCCAGCCCAACTCGCTTGCTATTTCGTACCAACGATCCCCGCACCGGTTGGCAGTTCGACGTTGAACCTAATCTCCTCTTGATCTCCAGCACCGCCGAGCACGCGGTGCTCACCGCGGACTTGCCCGCCTCCCCGGACCGCATTCTCGCCCGCCTTCTCGATCCAATGGGCCCACCGGTGAATTGGGACGGCACCACGGAAGTTCAGGGCAACTATGGCGGAAGTATCACCCGCAACCATTCCACGCTTCCCGAGAAAAATCCCGAGTGTATGTATTTCATCTTGGGCCAGGTCGCCAGCCCCGTGTTTCACGCGCTATTCGATCGGAAAACTGATATTGCCATTAACTTCCCGGAACGCAGCCAGATGCAACGTGACCCCCAAAATCCGGATGTCTTAAAGCTCGTTTTACCCCTTCACGGGAACGCCGTTATCCGCCTCACCCCCGACTACTACACCAAAACGCTCGGACTTCCTTTCTACTCCCGCTTTGATGACACCGAATTCAAGACTGCGCCAATCGTCTGGTCCAGCTGGACCAGCTATTACCAGGATGTTCGAGAAGAAGATATGGTGCGCAATACGGATTGGCTTGCCGCGCATCTTCGTCCCTACGGCTTCCAATACGTTGAACTCGACGATGGATATGACCGGGACGCGCAGGGGCAACATTACTGGATTGAAAACTGGGACGCCAAAAAGTTTCCGCATGGTCCGCAATGGCTTACGAGTTACATAAAATCAAAAGGCCTGCGCGCAGGCGTGTGGCTTGTCCCGAATGCCTATGCCGGGGCCGTGAAGGATCATCCTGATTGGTATTTGCGCGACAAGGACGGGAAGATCGCGCTCGACTACAATACCCCGGCGATGGATTCCACTAATCCTGAAGTTCTGCAATTCGTCCAGAAAATGTTCCGGACGCTGGATGACATGGGCTTTGAATACTATAAGTTCGATGGTGAACATGCATTCCCACTTTATGTGCCGACTGTCGACCACTCCCTTCTCCACGATAAGAACGCCGGCCTGCTGGAAAACTACCGCCATCGCCTGGAACTGATCCGCAACGTGATTGGGCCAAAGCGATTTGTGGAGGTCTGCCCCGCGGGCACGCCGCTGAACGGCATCGGCTATTTCAATTCCTATTTCAATGGCGACGACCTCTATGGCAGTTGGCAGGGCATGTATCCTATGTTCAGTTCCATCAATGCCAACGCCTTTTTTAATCATGTCGCCGCTTACGTCATGCCCGGCGAAGGCCTCGAGCTCGGCCTGCCCATGTCTCCTGAAGAAGCACGCCGCAACAGAGATCCCGTCGTCATGGAGATCGCGAAAATCCGCGAAGACCCGGTCGTAGGATTCGGCGTTACACAAGCGGAGGCCCGCACGCTTGTCAGCTACGTTGCACTCACTGGAGTGGCCTATCCGTTAGCCAGCGTCATGCCGGAATTGCCCGAGGAACGCGTACGGCTTTTGCAGGCAACCATGCCGACGCTCCCGATTTTTCCTGTGGATCTGTTCAGTCGTGGCACAGAGGCCGGCTGGCAGACCTTCCGATCCACCCAGCCAGATTTCTACATTCACAACTTCCCCGAAATTCTCGATCTCAAGGTGAACTCGGAAGCCGGAACCTACGATGTGGTTGGCTTCACGAATTGGTATGGCACTCCCACGACACGTGAAATCAGTCTTCGTGACAAATTGGGATTGGATCCGCAAGCTTCATACGTGGCCTTCGATTTCTGGAATCAGAAACTCCTCGGCGTAATCAAAAATGACCTATCTATTACGATCGACCCACATGACACCAGGGTCCTGCTGATTCATCCGTTGCAGGATCACCCGCAACTCGTCGGTCTTTCTCGCCACATCAGCGGCACATACTCCCTCGGTGAGCTTTCCTGGGACCCCCGGAAGAAAGTCCTCTCCGGCTCTTCGCAAAGCGTTCCCGGTGATCCTTACGCACTGTGGATTTTTGTTCCTGAGGGGTTCCAGGTTATTGGCGTCAAGACAGTCTCAGGCCAGATAGAAATCCCAACGGAGAAGAATTTGGAGGGATCATCCTTGAAAATCCGCTTTAATGGAACAGCAGACTCTGTTCGCTGGGAAATCCAGTTTGCCAGACATTGAGTCGCAAGAACTTTGTTGTATCTGCAAGACCGCTGCTCTCGATATGGGAGCTTTGGGGTATGCCGAAAGGCAGCCTATAAGGACTGCGTGCTCAAGACAGTAAGGGGTGTGACGCCTTTCTTTGAGATTCAAGCCTCGCAATCGAGAGCTGAGCCGAGGAAAACCACGGCGGCAAAGCTCCACGGTGGGAGATGTTCGATACGGCGTCCGCCGGAAACAGGTCACATGAATTCTTTCTTTAGCACTCTGTTGACCAGCAACGTTGCACAGGCGAGAAGGGGGAACTACACTTCCGACTGAATGGAAGAGACATTAGTAGGAGACTAAATCGGTGCGAACGATTCTCAGATCGGCCAACTCACAGTTTGTTATCCGCCTTTTGCTGGTTTTTCTGATTTCTGCCCTGTGTTTGGCGTTCGCCCGTCAAAGGTTGCTCACAGCCGCCATTGCAGCCTCACCAACACGACAAAAGATGCCCCCCGACGCTCACGCCCCTCTGCCATGGATTCGCGTGGATGCATCCGGTCATTTTTTGCAGACGGATGACGACCGTCCGTTTTTCTGGCTGGGGGATACCGCCTGGCAATTGATCGATGCGACGACACGGGAGGAGTGCAGCTACTATCTCTACACTCGAGCTCGACAGGGCTACACGGTAATTCAGACCGTCGTGCTCGCGGAGTTCGACGGCCTGAACAAACCAAGTGCTCTGGGTCAGCGGCCATTTGTTGACAACGACCCGCTGAGCCCAAACGAGGCCTACTTCAATCGCGTGGTGGAAATCGTGGACGAGGCCGCCAGCCAGGGCCTCTACGTTGCTCTGCTCCCGACCTGGGGTGACAAGCTTACCGCCCCATGGGGCGCGGGCCCTCGCGTTTTCACCGTGGACAATCTGCCTGTGGCACATAGTTACGCTAAGTACTTGGGCGGGAAACTCCGAGGCCATTCAAACGTCGTCTGGATCCTGGGCGGAGATCGTCCGCCACGCATGGCGGGGATGCACGATGAATCCTTACGGGCGATGGCAAAAAGCGCAGGATTTTCAGAGGTTCAGGATTGGACGCCCATTTGGCGGGAGATCGCCGCGGGGCTTGCGGAAGGAACAGGAAAAACGCCGGTAATCGCGTATCACCCGCAGGGAGGGCCGGAGTCTTCTTCTGTTTTTCTTCACCAAGAGACCTGGCTTTCGATCAATGGAATGCAGAGCGGGCACGGTGGCGGACACGATGTCCCCGTGTGGGAATGGATCGCGCGGGATTTCGCGCTGGCACCGCACAAACCTACGATGGATCTGGAGCCAAATTACGAGGACCATCCCTACAATCCCTGGCCACAATGGGATCCCGCGACGGGATACTTTCGTGACTACGATGTGCGCAAACAGACCTACCGCTCGGTCTTCGCGGGTGCGGCGGGCGTAACCTATGGTCACCATTCGATATGGCAATTTGCCAACTCGCGCAACGGCGTCATCAATCAGGCAGACCGCGATTGGGTCGATGCGCTAGATCGTCCCGCGGGGCGGCAGATGATCTTTCTCAGGAATCTAATGATGTCCCGGCCGTATTTCTCGCGCATTCCCGATCAGTCCCTGATCGTGGGCGATCCCGGCCGAGGCGGGCTTCATTTGCAGGCTACGCGAGACAGGGAAGGTACGTTCGCCTTCGTTTATTTCCCCATGAACGATCAGAGCGCAGCAATCGATCTCGCAAAGTTGCGAACGAAGCGTTTGAGGGCATGGTGGTATGACCCCCGCACCGGGGTCGCTACCTTGTTGGGAGAAATAGAAGGCCGCGCTGCAATGGAGTTCCGCACTCCATCGTATGGACCGGATTGGGTGCTGGTGCTCGACGACGCGGCGGCAAACTACCCCTTGCCGGGGCTGCAAGCCTGGGGACAATAATGAGTTGGCCGCGTCAGATGATATTCTTGTAAAAGTGAGGACGAGAAAAATAGTTCTAAACACCTTCGGGCCACTGGGTGACCTTCATCCCTACATCGCATTGGCTCTGGAACTCCGCGAACGCGGATACCGTCCCATCATCGCCGCGAATAATTCTCATCGTCCAGTTGTTGAGGCCGAGGGGATCGAGTTTCATGCGGTGCGTCCTGAGGTTGGTGATTTCGGTATCGAATCAGAATTGATGAAAAAGGTCATGGACCTGAAATCCGGTCCTGAGTATGTGATTCGCCACCTTCTCATGCCAAATCTGCCGGCATCCTACGCTGACCTTAACGCAGCCTGCGAGGACGCGGATCTGCTTGTGACACATCCACTGACGTTGACCGCACCGCTCGTAGCGGAGAAACGGCGGTCGCAAGGCATGAATTGGGCTTCCGTTGCCATTGCGCCATCCGTCTTCCTATCCGCCTACGACCCACCTGTCTTTGCACCCGCTCCCTGGTTGATTCATCTTCGTGTTTTTGGTCCGCGCTTCTATCGTTGGCTTCTGTCGATAATTACCGGAACCACGCGCAGTTGGGTTGAGCCATGGCACAAATTCAGGAGTGAACTCAAACTTCCATCGACGACTACCAACCCCATGTTTAGTGGGCAATTTTCACCGGAACTGGTGCTTGCATTGTTCTCCCCACAATTGGCTCAACCGCAACCCGACTGGCCGCAACACACAACTATCACGGGATTCCCCTTCTACGACAGGCGGGGACAAGCTGCGACACTCGCCCCTGATTTGGTTTCTTTTCTTGAAGCTGGCGACCCGCCCGTCGTATTTACGCTGGGCTCGTCGGCAGTGATGAAAGCGGAAGGCTTCTATTCCGAAAGTGCGGAGGCTGCAGAGCTGTTGGGCAGACGGGCCGTACTACTCGTCGGGCGTGACCCTCGCAATCGCCCGCAAAAACTACATTCCGGCGTAGTTGCATTTGAATACGCACCGTTCTCCGTCTTGTTGTCCCAAGCATCGGCTATCGTTCATCAAGGTGGGGTCGGTACAACAGCTCAAGCGATGCGTGCTGGTCGTCCGATGCTGATTGTTCCTTTTGGGTTCGACCAGCCTGACAACGCAGCACGAGTACAGCGGCTTGGGATCTCCCGGACTCTCGCGCGTACCGCGTACAATCGAGCGACTGCTGCAAGAGAACTAAGTAAATTACTTTCAGACAACAGCTATAGTCAGAAAGCAAATCAGGTGGGGATTCACGTCCGGAAAGAAAACGCTGCCTTGGAAGCTTGCAACGCAATGGAATCCTTAAT
>CAYOOS010000007.1:0-29729 GCA_964405585.1 uncultured Acidobacteriaceae bacterium
TTCAAGCGCGTGGAGCGCTAAGAAAAGAGCTGCTGGAGCACCTGCGGTCGAAGCGACGCATGCGCCGCTCGCGTCACGCCAGCGAACATGGACACTCCCGAGGACAGATCGTCGAGGCCATCTCGATCCGGGAAAGACCGGCGGAGGCGGAAGATCGAGCGATCCCCGGCCATTGGGAAGGCGACCTGCTGGCCGGATGGCTTGCGACGATGAGGTCATTCCGCAACAGAAGCGGATTGAAACCGTTGCAGATGATTCCGATCTTGAAGAGGTCTATAACACAGAGCGACACCTGCTCTATGTCGCCTGTACGCGCGCCCGAGATCATTTGCTGGTGTCGAGTGTCGATCCAGCCTCAGAGTTCTTGGACGATCTGCAGCAGAACGCGAAACAAAGTGAGTGATCAGCGGGCCCTGTCTTCATTCGTTTAGCCCTTTGCGGAGGGAGGTCAGTGTGGAAGAGGACCTTCTACTCAAGTTGATAGTACAGATTCTGTTTCAACATCCTGCAGAATGGTTCACCTTCAACCGGATTGCAAATGCTGTGAACTTGCCCGGTGTTGACGCGAATTTGGTAGGGGCCTTTGTTGGGTTTAGGGATGATCTTTTTGCGACTAGCCAAGACAGGAGATTCAAGCTCCAGACAGTTGTCGTTGAACAGATTGCGGGGCCGGGAATAGGGAAGTGGGCCATTCCCAATCGGCCTGAAAGGAAGCCCCGAACGACCGTATCAAGATACTCCGCTCCGTCGGATGACCTCGCTGCATCGCATTACTGCCATTCCAATGACGGTGCAATCCTAAGCGACATTGTCGAAGGGAGAATTCCTGAGATCGCCTTAGTGACTTCCTGCTGCTGGAAGAGGATTTGCCAAGTCAGGGGTCGCAACTTCAGCCTTGTGCCAGAGGACACTTGGGAGGAACTCTGTAGATTCCGCAGCTATCTCTTCGCCAGGGAAAATCCTCGCGGCTTCTAGGTTGTGATCGCATGACTTGACATGCCGGAGTGATGAAGTCGCCGGAGACCGTACCAAACCACCTTTTTTGGTACGGCCCTTTTCTGTTCGACAGGAGATCGAAGAATCAAAGAGTTTGAGTGCCCCTGATTAGCACCGTTTGATACTGCGAGCAACTTCCCAGAACCCGACTTCTGGCTCTGAGTGACTTGCGGTTGGCCCGTCATCCGGGAAAAACATAAGGTTTTTTGATGCCAGGGGATCACTTCAACGAACAGCCGACCATCCAGCCAAGTCGTCGGGGACGAGCTACGTTGGGCAACCCTCCGCGCCTGTTTCCCAAGAAGGTGATTTGGCTTTTCCTGCCGCGACAGCGAATCGGAACCTCGTAATTTATAGATGGGTAGCCATTTTCGTCGAGATTCAGATACACGGCTGACGCGGACCTCGCGCCATTTTCTGCCCCGCGATTTTTGGAGGAATCAGCGACAAGCTGAGCAAAACCACTTTGAGGCCATTGGGGGGCGCCAATAAGAATTTCTCCTTCGCGCGTTCGTTTCAATGAATTGGAGTGTAGCGTCACGCCTGAGATCTTGACGGGCAAAGGAGAAGCTCGTCAGCATGCGGTGCTTCATGCACCCGCGTGTTCCACTCAAAAACAGCGGTCTTTCAGCGTCCGGCGGGGTGCTTATGCCAACCAGCGAATCAGCGTCGTGCGCAGACGGTCCAGCGTGACGGGTTCGGTCTCGTGCCACAGCGCAAATTCCGGCGGGGCCACCACGTAGGCTTCGGACAAGCTCTCGGCGATGCACAGGCACACTGTGTTTCGCAGGTATTCGTCATAGCGGCTCGCAGCAAGCCAGACGTACAAGGCCAGCATCTGCGCGTCTAGCGCGCTGCCCGGCAAGTCGTCCACCGCCGGAAGCGGATTCACCTCATCCGGATTCTCGAAGACGGCCACGCTGGTGAACGGCTTCGGCATGCTGCGCACACCGAATTGCGCCATCACGAAACTAGGCCGCGCGCGGCGAAACGCTTCGGAGGCGCTCCATTCGACAAAAGAATTGGAGAAAATAAGCGCTCCGTTTCCGCTGAGGTAAAGCGACCGCAGGAACTCCCGAATTACTGGTACGGACGCCACTTCCGGAGGACACCACCCTGTGACGTCCGCCTTGCGCAGACGATCGAACACCGCGTCGGCATCGGCCAAGTCCTTGCGCATGGTGTTCACTTCGCGCGAGAAGTTCTGGCGAAGTTTGTTGAGCCGCTCATTGCTGAGCAGCAGGGCCGTTGGAGCGCTTGAGCCGGAGGGCGTCTGCCTCAGTGCGCAGTCCACCAGACTTGCACCGGCGTCCAGAACCCAGGTATCCGCAGCCGAAGCGTTGGGCCGGTGTGACATCACTTCCAACAGCCGTCCCCCTTCTCCCGCGCTCAAAAGCGCTTCCGCGGCACTCTGTGTCTCGCGGGACATCGCCAGGTCCAGCCGCACGGGTCGCCCGATCCCTTGCCATTTCTCCCAGACCTTTTCGCGCTCCAGCTGCAGCACTTGCGGCAGGATCATCAGGATGAGCCGGTTGCCAACTGCGCCGGCGCTCTTCTCACTCTCGCCATGCTGCTCGGCTGCATCGAAGACCTTCCGCACCGCTTTGCGCCAATCCTGGTAGTAACGCGAGCGCGCTAGTTGCGATGCATTCAGAATGGTCTGCTCCTCGGTGGAGAATTGCCAGCTGCGCACTCCCATCTTCTCCTCGAGTTGCACAACCTCCCGAAAAAGTTCCGCGAACTGCTGTTCGTTTAGATCCGCCAGATAAAGGAGCAACCGCACAATTGATTGGCGTTCGTAGGGAAACAGCACGTCCCATTCCCGCAGTTGCTGGTGGGTAAGAGGCTGGAATGTGATGGGAAGGCGTTTCAGCAAGCCTTTGTTCAAAGCCTGCTGAAGTTTTTCGGGCAATTCATCGTGGACTGGCCTGGTCACGCCACAACCTCTTCCCGCACTCTTCGGACGTTGATATTAGACTCGCAATTCGCTCAATCTCACGCCTTGTGTATCCATGGGCGGGCAACCAAGCAGGGCTGCGAGCGAGGCGCAGACATCCACGTGGCGAATGGGCCGTTCAATAATCCGCGGCTTATCAACCGCCGTGCCCAGCGCCATCATCCACGTGTTCCGAGTGGATTCGGTGTCGCCACGATGGTTAAAGAAGCCGTTGGTTGATGAGCCGTCGGGATCTCGACCGAACTCCGGCAGAATCACCAGCGTGGTCTTGTCTTTGTAGTCAGGGTTGGCCTGAATTTCCTGCCACATCTGATAGCAGAGCCGGTCGCCGGTCCGTATGCCGCCGAGGTGCATTGCGTAGGAGCCGAAGTGCGCCGCTTCCACATCCGAGAGGATAACCACCAAGAGGCGCGGCGAGAATTTCCGCATGACCTCACGACCCACCAGAAACGTTAGTTCGTCGCCCGAAGTGGGTCCGCCGCCGCGCGCAAAGGTCGCGATGGCCTCCGTGATGGTGTCGCGCACGCGCGGATCCAGCCGCTCGGTCCCGTCGAAGACGCTCCAGCCCAACCCTTCGTAGTTGCCCGCTTCCAACATGTTTTGCAGTTCCGTCTGGACTTTTTCACGATCCGCCATGTTGCGGCTGCGGCCCGTTCGCAGGGCATTCACGACGGCCGCTATCATGAGCTGCTTTGGAAACACCACGTTGGCGCCGTAGGCCGGGCCGTAATCCATCGCCGAGCTTGCGCCGATCAAGCTTGTGAGCGCCTTGTTGCTGGCCACAACCCAGGTGTCGCTCTGCGCCGCGCCAAGTCCCTTGCGAAACTGCTCGAACAGCGTGGGCGTGGTGGGTGCCAGCTTGCCCCAATCATCCACGCGTTGCCAGTTGCCGGTGAGAATGCTGGAGACGGCATTGAAATGCGCGGTCACGCCTTCGTTGCGGGCGTCGCGATAGAACAATGATTGAGAAAGCAAATCTCCCGACAAATGCGGAATGTTCACCAGTCCCTGGGGCGAAAAAGTTTCGGCGCGGCGCACCCCGCCAAAAATCACCATCACCACGCGCTGCCCGGAGCCACCCACACCATGTCGGCCTCCTCCGGCCAGGGAGGTCCTGGGCAAATTCAAGCCGGCGAGCAACGCTATGGCAGCGCGCAGGAAGTCCCGCTTAGATCGGTCTATGGTGGCTTTAGGGCCGGCCGGAATAATGCGCAAGGTGCTATCCCCTGTCGGTTTCCTTCGTGGCGAACAATCCATCGCCAGATTGTAACTCAGCGACGGACTCTCAGTCGTCACGATTCGCTTTCCTTGTCCCCGCCGAGATCTTTGCCCATTCCGTCCCAGTGGCACTGTCACTCGTAGCCGTGTTTTTGGCTTTGGCCGCTCGCCAAGTGAGCGAAAACGCATGAACGGCCACGCGCAGCTTTCCAACGTCCGGGAAGTATCTCGAGCGGTCACTGTGGCTGCCGCCAGTCTCTTGCTCACGGCCCCGTCCATCCGGTGGCGCGAGGGCCCAGCCCACTTTTCGAGGAAATTCCGATGGTTACGATTAGTTTCGTTTCTGCTTGCATATGCCCTTTCTCCTCCCTCGTCACTATCCGTATTATCTATCCCTGCTTACCCCCGGCGGTTCCCCCTCGACGCAAAGCGATGCGCTTCGTTTCCACCACGGCTTCAAAGCCCTATCTCACGCGACAGTCTCACTTCGCAGCGGCAAGTTTTTGCTTGACAAACCAATCGCCTTGGAATAGGTTTCATTTCAATCGAAATGAAACGAAACAATTCAATACAAAACGAAATATGCAAATGGCAGAGTATCGCTCGCAACGTGGAGTCATTTAATTCCTGGGCCCGGTGCAAGCCTAGCGAAAGGATGGAACATAATCACAATGTCTAACGCCATTTCGTGCCGCAAATTCCCCTGTATTTTCGCACTTCTCATGCTGGGGCTGGTCTTGCCCTCAAGAGCCCTCAGTCAGGTGGATGCGGGTTCTATCTCCGGGACCGTCAAAGACACCAGCGGGAGTGTCATACCCGGCGCTACAGTGACGCTTACAAATGAAGGTACTGGGCAATCAATCTCGACGACGAGCGGATCTGTCGGCGAGTATACCTTTTCGCCGGTAAAGATCGGGCATTACGCGGTCTCCGCGGAATTCAAGGGATTCCAAAAGGTACGACAAAATAACGTCACCGTGGACGTGCAACAGAAAGTGGTTGTTGACCTTTCTTTGCCGGTTGGTCAATCCATTGAGACGGTAATTGTTGATACAGCACCGCCGTCGCTGCAAACACAAGAGGCTTCCGTGGGACAGGTGGTCGAGGCGGAAGCGATCAACGCGCTGCCTCTGAACGGACGCAACTTCACGTTTCTCGCGCAACTCTCGGTAGGCGTTACGCAGGGCCAACAGGACACGCGCGGCTTGGGTGCGAGCGGGAGTTTTTCCGCGAACGGCATGCGTCCTGCGCAGAATAACTATTTGCTCGACGGCATGGATAACAACACCAATCTCGTGGATTTTTTGAATGGCACCGCTTATGTCGTGCGTCCACCCGTCGACGCGATTCAGGAATTCAAGGTCGAAACCGACGACTATAGCGCTGAGACGGGACGCTCGGGCGGCGCGGTCCTGAATGCCACCATCAAGTCTGGAACAAATGGATTCCACGGGTCGGCATGGGAGTTCCTCCGCAATGATCTGTTCGACGCCGCGAATTTCTTTGAAAATGCAGGCGGCATTCCCAAGGGCGAATACCGGCAAAACCAATTCGGATTTACCATCGGCGGCCCCATCCGGCGGGGCAAGACTTTCTTCTTCGCGGATTACGAAGGCACGCGGATCCGTCAGGCGATTACCTCCACGAACACTGTTCCCACAGCTCTCGAGCGGAGCAGTGGTTATACGAATTTCTCGGAACTACTTACCCAAGGCGGAAGCTACGCCCCCGACGCTTTAGGGCGAGTCTATCCTCTCGGGCAAGTATTTGATCCTTCCACCACGCGGGCAGTGGACTGCGGAGTTGCGGACCCTGTGACAAGTATTACGGTGCCATGTGCTGCCGGCACAGCGACGGGCACACAACTCGGATTCGTGCGCGAGCCTTTCAGTGGCAACTTGATTCCTGCAAATCGCCTCGACGCCAATGCCATTAAGCTGCTCAACCTATATCCTGCCCCAACGAACTCCAACCTTTTCAATAATTATGCGGCCAACCCGATCTCGAGAAATAACTCCGACCAATTTGACGTGCGCGTGGACCATACCTTCAGTGACAAGGACAGCCTCTTCGGCAGGTTCAGTTGGGTGGATAACCCTTCATTTCTTCCCGGTCCCTTCGGCGGCATTGCCGATGGCGGTTCGTTTTCGGACGGTACCCAAACTTCGAAGAGTCTGAACGCCGTAGCCAGCGAAACACATTTCTTTTCACCGACACTGGTGAATGAATTGCGCGCAGGCTACAGCAGGCTGGCGGCCACTCGGTTGCAACCCAATGCCACTACTTCCGGTATCCCCGCGCAGTTTGGGATTCCCGGAGTTCCTCAGGTTGCTGATAACGGGGGTTTGGGAGCCCTCATCATTGCCGGCCTGACGACGCTCGGCAGCAATGGCTTCCTCCCCTCCATTGAACTCAGCACCAACAGTCAGATCATTGACAATCTGACTAAAACGGCCGGTCGGCAATCTTTCAAGATGGGATTCACCTACCAGCGTCTGGGATTTGCTATCACACAGCCTTATGCGGGCCGCGGACAGTGGAGCTTCAGCGGCGATTACACCGAAGTGCCGTCGCAACTGGGCGGCAACACCGGGCTGGTGCAAATGTTATTGACGCCGATTCCGGGGACCGTTCCAGGTGCGTCGGATTATGTTGGCGGTGCAGATGACATCTATGTCTCCAATTTTGCGAATACTTCCATGAAACATAATTACTATGGAGCGTATTTTCAGGATGACATTAAGGTCACTCCAAAGCTGACTCTCAACTTAGGGCTGCGCTGGGAATATTTTGGGGAACTTATCGAAAATTATGGGGGACAGTCCAACTTCCTGCCGGCCGGACCCGATGGCAGTTCCACGTTCATGCTGACGCAGAAGCGCTGCGATACCCCTCTCTCGCCGGACTTTTACACGGCGGCGAAGGCTGACGACATCAACGTCGTGTGTTCCAGCCAGCCCGGGCTCGGGGTACCACAGAAATTCAATTTTTCGCCTCGCGTAGGTTTTGCGTATCAACTGGGGCGAAAGTTCGTTATTCGCGGAGGGTACGGTATTTTCTATGGCGGCTTTGAGAACTCGGTCGTCGAAACGTACAATGATTTTCCATTCCAATTCTACCTGGATTATCCCAACCTGACGCCCAATGCACCGGTCACCTTCAGCAACGGCTCAATCGGCACCCTTTCGACGGGCCTGACCGGCATCCCCCTTGCAACTTCGGCCGTCGAGCCGGGCGGCGTCGTGTTCCTCGGTGAGGACTACAAGAATAAGACTCCGTATACCCAGGGCTACAACTTGACCGTGCAATATCAACTCACGCGGAGTGATACCATCCAGCTTGGTTATGTCGGGAATACGGTTCGTCACCTCGGCGTCTACGTTAATCCCAATACGCCGAGAGAGATTCTGCCCCCTGGCTTGGACGCCTACGCCTACTCTC
The DNA here is from genome assembly GCA_964405585.1 of uncultured Acidobacteriaceae bacterium. GTDB lineage: Bacteria > Acidobacteriota > Terriglobia > Acidiferrales > UBA7541 > Acidiferrum. The sequence goes on from CAYOOS010000007.1 coordinate 7,613, forward strand.
CTTACCCCGATTTTCCCAGCTACCAAAACTACACGAGTTTTGCCGGGGACAGCAACTACAACAGTCTGCAGGCGAATTATGAACGAAGATTGGGCGGCGGCCTGAGCGTTCTAGGGAATTTTACCTGGTCAAAGTGCCTTACGAATGCGGTTGACGTTTTGAATGCCACTGCGGTGTCCGAGTACCGCGCACCCTTCTTGCCAGGATTTGGCATCCACAAAGATTTCGGAGAATGTGATTTTGACGTGCAAAAAGTATTCCACCTGAGCGGCACCTATGAACTGCCGGTTGGCCACGGAAGACACTTCCTGAAAGATTCAGGCCGCCTTTTGGACACCATTGTCGGAGGTTGGAACACGAACTGGATTCTGACCATGCAGGACGGGCAGCCGGGTACGATTCCTTGCATTAGCCCCACGACCTCCGGGTTTGGTTGCAATGCTCTTCGCGTTCCCGGTGAAAACCTGTATGCGGGTCCTCACGATGTGAATGACTGGCTCAATGCCGCGGCATTTGCCAGTCCTCCCGTGGCTACCACGATCGGCCAATCCGACTACAGCCCGCTCGGCGGTGGGCCTAGCCAGTTCCGGGGGCCGGGCTTCCATCGTCTCGATTTCTCCCTCTTCAAGGAATTCCGCACCTCGGAGCACACCCACCTTGAGTTTCGCTCCGAGTTTTTCAACCTGACCAACCATCCCAATTTCTCAATTCCCGGCTTCTCCGGTAACGGGGTGGTGGCTGCTCCTGGCTCGCTGGACTATACCAGTCCCAGCACCTTCGGAACTATCTCCTCGACCAGAGACGGTTCAAATGATCAGCGCGAGATTCAATTTGCGCTTAAGTTTTACTTTTGAGAACAGAAAGCGAGTTGCAACAAAAGCGGAGAAGGAAGATCTGCTTCACCGCTTACTCCGATACGGAAAGAACAGCCGAGAACACGACAGTTGCATGGCGGCCGCAATTGACGCAGGCAGAGAAATTGCGCCTGTGCCTGGAAAGTCCGCCGGAAATGGGCCGCCCGTGAAGACTGGAATATCGGCGATGTGCGCAACTCGTAGAAAGGCATGACTTCTCGTGAATAAAGGCTTCGAGCTTTGTTCCGGCGCCAGCCAGCGGCGCGGGGCGCTGACTCTCGCCGAAATTCGTCAGCAACCGGAACTTTGGCCCACATCGCTCGAATGCGTTGCCGCTTGTAACCTCAAATCGGTGGTGGGAGAACGAGCGGCAATTATCTGCGGCGCCGGCACCTCCGCCTATGCGGCGTCCGCTGTAGCTGCAGGCTGGGCAAATTCCTTGGCCATCCCAACCACCGATCTCCTACTTTATTCAAAGCAGGAAGTAGCGCGCCTGGCACCCGATTTTGCCGCCAATGGCATACTTGTTTCCCTGGCGCGTTCCGGTGACAGCCCTGAAAGCACCGCTGTAATCGCGCGCATGCAAAAGATGTTTCCCAACGCGGAGCATCTTGCCATTACTTGCAATCAGGATGGCCAACTTGCCCGGTTGCCGCGCGTCAAATCTATCGTTCTTGACCCCCGCACCAATGACCAGAGCCTTGCGATGACGAGTTCTTTCTCAAATCTTGTTCTGGCGGGACTCGGAATTGCCGAAGGCGAGATTTTGGCTGAACAACTGCCGCACATTATAGACAAAGTCAAAAAGGCGCTCGCCGGCCTTGAAATGGCGGCACAACACTTGGCCTCGCAAAAGCCCACTCGGGTGATGGTCCTTACCTCCGCAGCTTTGACGCCCCTCGCACGGGAAGCCTGCCTCAAAGTTATTGAGATGACCGCTGGACGCGTTACAGCTTTGCCCGAAACTTTCTTGGGTCTTCGTCACGGCCCGATGAGTTTTCTGCGGCCGGATTCATTAGTGCTGTGCGTGTTGTCATCGGAAATGGACCGGCGTCGTTACGAAGAGGATTTGCTGCGCGAACTGAGGCAGAAAAATCTTGGCCACGCGATCGTCGTCGGATCACCCACGTCCGCAAACGACCTGGCCCACGACTTCATTCTTGCCGTGGCGCCGGACATTCCGGACCATTTGCGTGTACCCTTCGAAATTGTCTTCCCGCAACTTCTGGCCTATCACCTCAGCCTCGCTTCGGATCTAGATCCGGATAATCCTAGCCCGGATGGTGTGATAACCAGAGTAGTGCAACGATTTCAATTGCACGAAGGTAGCGATATTCACTGATTTTCGACGTGGTTGCTGAAGCCATCGGTACCCTGCAGGAAAACGACATGCCGTCGCAATCCCTCACGCCACCCGCACCCATTGACGTTCGTGTGGAGGAGTTTTACTCAGGGGCAGATCGCAGCGACCTGGCGGGTGACGAAAAAGACCCAAGCCAGACTAGTGTCTACCAGTTGCAATGGAGGCCCACGGAAAAGCATGTTTTGATCCTGGAAGGCGGAAGGAAAGCCTGTCATGTGGGACTGGTGAAGCATACCGTAGCGGTTGAGGGTCAACCGGTTCCAGTCGCCGGGATTGGAGGAGTGCTGACACGGCCTGAGTGCAGGGGGCGTGGATACGCCCGTATTGCGATGATGGCGGCGGAAGCGTATGCGTTGAATCAGATGGGCGTGGATTTCATGCTCCTTTTTTGCAGACCTGCGCTGCAAGGTTGGTACGAAGGCCTGGGGTGGGTGAAAGTTTCAAGTGCCGTGTGGATTGAGCAGCAGCAGGGGACGATCGTCCAACCGCTTGCTTCGATGGTGAAGTGTCTTGGTCCCAAGCAATGGCCGCAGGGTGAGGTTCGGTTGGGGTGCCTTCCCTGGTGAGTCAAGGAGTTGCGCGTCTCCTGCGCGAGGTCATTGTGTTATCCAACGAAATCAAGGGTCATCTTACGAAAAACGAAATTGGATCGGCTGAGAGGAGTCGAACGCGCATGTTCAAGCTTATCGTTTCGTTGTTGGTGTCGCTGGGTGCGGGCGTCCTCCCGTCTTTCGCTGCCGCGGACTCCCCGCGAATTATTGAGTTGGCTGAAGACTGGAAGCTTACCTCTGCAAAGGATTTGAAGAGTGGTGGAGCGGCCATCTCCCTCCGCGACTATAAGGACACAGGCTGGTATGCGATCCATCGCATGCCCGCAACCGTTTTGGAAACGCTGGAAGATGACGGCGTGTACCCCAATCTCTACTTCGGAAAGAGTCTGCTGGAGAGTGTTCCGCAAGATCTCTACAAGCAGGCTTGGTGGTATCGCGCCACTTTCGAAGCGCCGGACGGCCATGCGGTTTATCTGCTGGATTTTCCGGGAATCAACTATCGAGCGGAGATTTGGCTGAACGGCCAGATGGTGGCCGACAACAAGCGCGTCGTGGGAATGTACAGCGCGCACGAGTTCGATGTATCGAAATGGATCAAGCGCGGAGAATTGAATACGTTGGCGGTAAAAGTGACGCCGGAGCAGGCACTGCAGGATGTGAATGGCGTTGAGTTGGCGGATAGCTGGTTCGATTGGATCAACTGGAAGTACTTGGGTTATCAAGGTCCGCGGAAGAATTCTGAAAACGGAATCTCATTTGTCGCGGATCGCAATGCCGGGATCTGGAAACCGGTCTACTTGAAGGTTTCGGGTGAGGTCACACTCGAACATGCGTCGGTCAATTCTGAGCTTCCGCTGCCGAAAATTACCACCGCGCGGCTAACTGTTTTCTCTGACCTCCATAATTTTTCGAACAGGCAAGTCAGTGGGATTCTCCGGGGGACTATCTCGCGCCCAGGCAAACCGTCCCTAAGGTTCGAGCAATCGGTGAGTCTCTCACCAGGCGAGGAGCGGCAGGCAAGCTTCACACCCGATAGTTATCCGCAGCTCATCGTAGAGAATCCTGATCTTTGGTGGCCCTATACGATGGGAACGCCAAACCTCTACGATCTGCGCCTCGAGTTTCTCGAGAAGGATCAGCTTTCTGATGCTACGCAAATCCGTTTCGGGATCCGCAGCGTCACCCAACATCGCGATCAGGATACCGAGTTCCCCGACCTCGGCAAAGGAGGCAACTTCTATCTGCAGGTCAATGGCAGAGACTTCCTGGTGCGTGGAGCGGTCTACACGCCGGATTTGTTGTACCGTTACGACCCAGACCGGGAGGCCGCGGTGCTCCGTTACGTAAAGGACCTGGGCCTGAACATGCTCCGGTGGGAATCGAAGATCTCGAGTGAGCACATCGTAGAGTTGGCAGACGAGCAGGGCATCCCGCTCATGTTCGGCTGGATGTGCTGCAACCAGTGGGAGAAGTGGGGCCAATGGGATGAAGAGGATCATCGCGTTGCGGCCGAAAGTCTTCGCTCGCAAATCTTAATGCTGCGTCCCCATGCTTCAGTCTGGATTTGGGCCAACGGGAGCGACGGTCTGCCGCCGAAATCCATGCTCACCGTGTACCACGGGATCTTGTCAGACTTGCACTGGCAGAACGCCACGGTTGACACCGTCTCATCGTTCGCCAAAGACGATCGAGGCGAGCGCTTGTGGGACGGCATCCATATGGCAGGACCCTACAGTTGGCGGCCGCCTACCTATTGGTTCAGCGGACGGTATGAACCCTCGCGTGGCTCGTGCGCGGAGCAGGGCGACAATGAACATATCCCTCCTTTCGCGAGCCTGAAGAAGTTCATCCCCAGCGACAAGCTCTGGCCCATTAATGACACGTGGTACTTCCATGCCGGCTCGAATCCGGGAAACAGTACGCTGATCAATATTCAGCGCGCCGTGGACCGCCGCTACGCACCTTCCAACAGTGCGGAGGAGTTTGCGCGGAAGGCGCAACTTGCGCACTACGAAGCTACCCGGGCGCAATTCGAGGCCTTTGCCGCGAACGGCTGGGCGAATCACAAAATGACCATTTATTGGATGCTGAACAGCCATTGGCCTTCTTTTTTTGGAAATATTTTTGACTATTACTTGCGACCGGGCGGGGCTTATTACGGCGCCAAGAAGGGTTTGCGACCCCTTTCGGTGGTCTTTGATTCCTACGCCACCGGTGATCACAACCAGGCGATGGTTACAGTCGTGAATCAGACGCCCACGGAACACCAAGGGCTGCATGTGCGCGTGCGCGTCTACAACCTGCAAGGCAAGGTGCTGGACGACCGCAACGCGGCGAACATCCTGGTCGCTTCCGGTGGGGCGGTACAGGCTATGACGCTGCCCCGGTTCCCGCAAGACTCCCTCGTCTTCTTTGTGCGCTGCCAGTTGTTCAATAAATCTGGCGAGCTCCTTGCCGAAAACACCTACTGGCAGTCGCAAAAGGACGATGATCTTGGCGATCGCAAGAACGACGGTGCCTTTGCATTACAACAGGAAAGTTGGGCCGACATGACGGCGCTGAACTCCATGCCGCAGACCCCATTAGACCTGAGTGCCAAACAAACGTCAGCGGGTGGGGCGAATCGCCTGACGATTCGACTCCACAATGCGACGGAACACGTCGCGTTCTTTGAGCGAGCAGAGATCACGTCCGAGCAGGATGGCGACGAGATTCTTCCGATCGAGTACGACGATAATTACGTCACAGTGTTTCCGGGCGAAACTGCGGAGATTCACGGTGTCGTTTCGCAATCAGCGAAGACACCCGCCTGGGTCCGGCTCGAAGGGTATAACACGCCGCGGATCGCGGTGGCCATAAAGTGACGCCATAGACATTCTGATGTGAAAGGAGAAACACACCGTGTTCAAAGTGAATTGCGGATGGCTCTGCAGTGCGGAAATCGCGATAATCGCAGTTGCGTCGATCGTTATCGCGCCCTGTGCGGCTCAGCAATTAACGAACGGCAAACTGTCGCTTAGCGTTAAAGCCAAGGAAGGGACATACCAACTTGCGGTTCGCGACGGGCAACCAATCTTTACGAGCTCTGTGGCAGCTCAGATCGATCATGGGTGGCTGCGTTCAACGGATTATCCTCGCCACCAAACGTCCGAATCCACGTTCAGGGATGAACTCGGCACTGGCCGCGCAATCACCGTCACAAACTCGGGGCTCCCAGGGAAAGCAGACCTCATCTATGTCGTCCAACTTTACGACCAAAGTCCTTACGCGACTCTGCAGGTGACAGTGCGAAACAGGACTGATAAGGAAGTGACGGTGCAAGCCATCCGAGGCATCGAGGCGCTTGGGGAGCCATTGCTCAATCTGGATGGTCCTGCCTCCTTTGATCGTATTCTTTCTGACAGCTTCAGCGAAGATTGGCCACAGTTGCGGCTCTATGACCTGGGAAAAGCGCCAAGCGGGCTACATCGCGGGGTCGGAAGTCAACTCGTCTACAACCGGGAGAGCAAAAAGAATCTCTTTATTGGCGCGCTGACCGCGGACCGCTTGCTGACTGTTTTGCATCTGCAAGCTGCGGGCGAAGGGGCGGGAACGAGGATTGCGTCGTATAGCGTCGACTTCACGGGAACCACGGAAATACAGAAGGTTTTCGATCTGAAGGATGCTCTCCCGGAAAACCTTGTCGAACTAAGCCTACCCGTCGCGTCCGGCTCAGAAATGGCCTCGGAGCGTCTGATGCTCCAGGCCGGGCTGGGCTACCACGATCAGTTGTTGGCTTACGGCGATGCGATTCGACGACTGCACCGCGCCCGCCTTTCCATCGAAAATCCTATCGGTTGGTGGAGTTGGACGGCTTATTATGGCGCCATCAACGAAGGCGAGACCCTGGCCAACGCGGATTGGCAAGCCGAACACTTGAAGGCACTCGGCTACAAGTACTTACAAATTGACGAAGGTTATCAGTACGCCCGCGGAGAGTACGTAACAGCCAATGCCACGCAGTTTCCCGATGGCATGCGTGTTGTGGGACACCACATAACCGGAGATGGCTTGACGTTTGGCGTTTGGACGGCTCCTTTTGAGGTGACCGCCCGGGCTTGGGTTTACGAGCACCATAAAGATTGGCTGGTCCACAACGCCAAGGGCGAACCCATCCCGGGTCGCAAGGTCTGGAATCAAGATACGGATGTGCTCTTCACACTGGACACAACGCATCCAGGAGCGCAGGACTATCTGCGCCAGACCTACAACACGCTGGTGCGTGAATGGGGAGTCCGATTCATCAAGCTCGACTTTATGGACACCACCGCCATCGAAGGCTTCCGCTATCGGCCCAACACGACCGCTCTGGAAGCGCAGCGTATCGGCTTACAAATCATTCGCGATACGGTGGGTGACGAGGTTGTCCTGGACAAGGACGGAAGTCCCATGCTCACGCCGGTAGGGCTGGTGGACACGGGCCGAGTCTCCGCGGACACGGCGCATTCTTTCCAAGGAACCAAGCATGCTGCGCCGGGGATTGCTGCCCGCTTCTACATGCATCGCAATTTCTTTCTGAACGATCCGGACGCCTTCAACACCACGGATCAACCCTTCGACGAATTCACAGAAAGGCCGCAGTTCCTTGCGCTGCCCGCGGCGCAGGCTTCCATTGCTCTCTCGGCCGTGTCCGGAGGAATGTTTGAAATTGGCGACGACATGCTCGTCCTGGGCTCTCAGAAGGATCGCTTAGCTCTTGTTGAGAACAGAGACCTGCTCAATATGGCGAAACTCGGCCGCGCTTCCACGCCTCTAGATCTGATGACCTATGAGCCCGGAGACGAGCAACCCAGCATCTTCTTTCTGCGGGAAAGCCCGCACCAGTCCATCTTGACCATCTTTAATTGGACCAAAACTCCGCGGTCACATGCGCTAAAACTCGCGGATCTCGGGTTGCCCGTGGACCATGCCTTGATAGCGTCGGACGTACTCGACCAGAACGCGCCGGTCGCACTGGAGGGTGGCAACGTGCAAATCGAAAATCAACCTCCCGAGTCGGTGAAAGTGATCAAGATTGTCGACAGCAATGTCGCGCCAGGTGCACCAGGTGTCAGCGCAGCAGTGCCTTCGGGGGCCAATGCTGGCGAGTCCATATCGTTTTCGGCTCGAACAGAAGCCACCGGTGTGCCCGCGATCGAGTATCGCTGGGAGTTTGGCGATGGCACCAGCGCCAAGGGTCCGAGGGTCTCTCACTCGTTCACAAGTGCAGGGGATTTCACCACGCGGCTTACAGTGGACGGGGTAGACGGAGTACCAACCGTTCAGAACTTTTCGATCAAGGTGACTGGCAAATTGCGGCCCTTTGCAAATCTGCTCGATAACCGGCGCTTCCGGGAACCCACAGATCGCTGAAGAGTTTTCGAGACAGTGCGACTATTTTTTAGAAAACAGGAGTCGCGGCCGTCGTAAAGGCTCTGCACTCAAGAGCTGGCTGGCACACTACATGCTGATCGGGCCGGGTGCACATCATCGGTCAGCAGGAAAGTCGAAATAGAGATTGCTCATAACACCATGCAAGCGCGCGCAGGGGTTCACTCTCCAGACGAAAACCGTCCGGCGAAAAGGAGAGGTGCATGAGCACGGAGGCCGGCACCACAACCAAGGGACCGCGCCTGCGGCGCGCTCTCAAACTTCGCGACCTGATTCTCTACGGCGTCATTGTGATTCAGCCGGTTGCGCCAATGTCCGCATTCGGAGTTCTCAGCACACGCGGCCATGGTCAGGTCGTCACAGCCATACTAATTGCCATGGTGGCCATGCTCTTCACGGGCATCAGCTACGGCAGGATGGCCCGTGCGTATCCCAGTGCCGGATCGGCGTTCACCTACGTGGCGCAGGAGATCAATCCGGCCGTCGGATAGCCGCGTCGTGGAACGGTCTCTAGATAGTGAGGTTTTTCAGGGTCGTCGCCCAAAGCGTCCCGCAGCTTCTGAGCCGCAGTGTTCACCCCATCTTCGAAATCAACGAAAGTATGTTCGGGCCAGAGGCGTTTTTGAAGTTCTCCGCGAGCGCCGACTTGCCTTCCTTTTCAGCCAGCACATTCAGCAAACGTAGCGGCAGGACCTGGATCTTGACACGAGTACCACCTTTGCTGAGTTGTCCGGAGGGCAGGTCTACTTCGTACGGACCGAAAGCAAATGAGGGCTGAGACCCTTTGGCAAGTCCACGGAAGTGGCTGAATCCCCGACTGGGGATGCGCTGCGCATGCTGCCACCCGGGCCAGTTCCGCGCGAGTTCGGCACTGACTTTTGGCGGGGAGTGCGTGTAACAGTTGCTGTCCCAATAACTTGGCCGTCCAGCAAGAGTTCAGCAACAGTCCGGCCTCCGTCCATTGACCTCCGAGGTGCTCTTGCCGCACATTGCCGGGCACTGTCGCTCAGGAGATGGGACGGCGGCTGCGCGTCGTAGCCACCGAGGATCCGGGCTTTATCCAGAAGTCGGGAGAAGGAGCATCAGCCATGATGGGCAACACGCGTCGAAGGCCAGTTCAAGCACTAGATAAGAGTCTAAACGATGTTTCCGAAGGACCTGCATGGCTGCGCACGACCTTTCGCGGCTACCTGGAAACCGTCGCTTGGCTAACCTGCACCAATACTAGTCTTGTACCTGCAAATCGAGCCTTGCCACTCGATGGCGGCTATCGCAACGAGAGCAAGGCGATTGAGTCCCCTCAGCGAGCTGGCCGAATCCTGTGCGCGTTGTTTTGCCTGGCGATCATGAGTCTGAGCGTGGCTCCGCAGGCTGCGCGGGCACAGGACATGCAGATCATTGCCGGTTGGACGAACGCAACGCCGGGAACATATCCCCCGGTGTGCGAGCCGCCAGTGCCTGGACCGATTTTTATTTGCAACGCGGGTTTTGACGAGGGCGCTAACGGCAATTGGACTCTTTGGGGAGGACAGTACCTCTGGGTCCCCGGGCCTGTCTCCGCATTGGGCCATTTACACTCTCCGAATGCTGTCGCAGTCGGTCCTGACGGCAGTGTGTACGTCACGGATCAGAACATCGAAGGACTGCATCCGCAAGTCCGTCGGATAGACCCTTCCGGAACCATATCGACGTACGCGCTGATGCCACCGTTGAGCACCGGGGGAAGCTACCTGGCGACTTCAGTGGCAGTGGCTGGCAATGGGAACGTGTATTACGGAGATAACTTCGGAAACATCTATGTAAATGTGCAGTGCTCGCAACTGCACAATGCCTGGGTAGGCGGTTATTCCGTTACCCCACCGGGGCCCACGGCCCCGGAGTGGGTATGCACCAACAACACGACCTATCCTTACGTAGCGAATGCTACTGTTTTGCCCTTCACTCCCAACTTGTTCGTTCAGGGCGGCGGATCAAACCAGCCAATCACGGCCCTGGCCGTGGACACCAACAATAACCTCTATGCACTGACAAGCAACCCTAATGGCCCCGAGTTTGGATGGACCATCGCAGAGTACAATTCCACCGGTAATGTTTTGCGGATCGTCAATACTACCAATACCGCGGGATTGAGCGGCACATACGGGCAGTCGCTGGCGGTGGATTCCCTCGGCAACATCTACACCGTCGATGCACTTGGGGACCAGCTCCTGAAAATTGACACGAGCGGAAACGTAACCATCGTCGGTTCGGGCGGCTTGGGGTGCCCGAATTGCTTCTCTCCCAACCAGTTGGCGGTGGATCCCTACAACAACTTATACATCATCACGGAAAACGGCAGCCTCGTGGTGGAATCCAATCCGGTCACTCAGTTTGCGACCAATATCGCCGGGACTGGCACGAACGGACTGAATGCCCCGGGTTTCACTCCGCCGGTTTTTTACCCTGTGCTGAATGATTCTTTCCCCGCCTTACAGACGGACATCAACAGCGCCACTGGCATTGCCCTGGGGCCAAACGGGTCGCTATACATTGCAGATACGGGGAATAATTTGGTCCGACAAGTGGTTCTCAATCCTGCAGGTTCAGGCTGCCAGAAATGCGGCCCTCAAAGCCTGACGCTCACCGACCCGATTCCGACCGGGAAAGTTTCTTCGTATTCAGGGCTCAATCCCTCTACTCACCAGATCTACGTTGACTATCCGTCTTCCAACACGGTTACGGTGTTTAGCACTGTAGATGACACCGTGGTGACGAACATCGCGATTGGCGCGGCTGGCGATATTCTCGGCCCGATCGCAGTGGACAGCACGAACAACTTGATTTACGTTGCGGATACTACAGGTAACTCGATCAGCGTAATCAACGGCGTGTCGAACGCAGTGATCGGTAATCCGGTTTTCCTTAACGGAAGCCCGTTCGCAATCGCCGTGGATCCTGGAATAAACGGTGGCAAGGCGTATGTACTGACACCTGCCAGCGTGAGTGTGATCGCAAAACTTGTTAGCGGCGCCTACGGCGTCTCAACGACTATTCCACTATTCAGCCCGAGCGCGCTAGCCGTGGATACCTTCCGCCAGATTGTGTACGTCCGCTTTATAGGCCCCAATGGCCTCAACGAGCATGGCGGGTTGGGCTCTTCCCAGAACTATTCCATGGCTGTGATTAACGCATATACCGATACGTTGACGGCGACGCCTTCGATTTCTTACGGAGCCCCGGTGGATCTTGCCACGGATTCGATCGCCGTGGATGAGGGCACTGGCAAGGTTGTGGTTGCGGATGGATTCGACCAGTTCGCCCGCATATATTTTCCGAGCACGCAAGCCTTTTCTTTTTACGACCCGGGATTTTATCCCTCCCATGTAGCGGTGGATTCCATCAATGAGGTCTACTATTTTGCGGACGGGTATGGAGACACGGCTTACCTGAATAATTTGTCGTATACGAGCGGGCAGATCACGTCCACACCCGATCCTGGGAATGTAAACAATACGTGCAGCGCGCAGGGAAGCGTGATTGGCGTGGACGCGACGACCGATCAGGTGTACATCACGACGTGCGATGTGAGTGGCGCGGATCTTCACCTGTTCTCAGGTGACGTGCAGGGTGACTTGACCCCGACCGCGACCCTCCAGCTCGGAACCCCGCCCAACAACTCCGGCTTTTTGAGCGGATATTTTTCAATCCTGGTAGATAGCTCGAACACCGATCCCACAAAACACAGCGTCTACATTGAGAATTCAATCACGAACCAGCTTGACGTCATCAATGGGCCGACGCCGGGCGCGCGACCCTCAATCACTATCTCCCCGAATCCGTTGAACTTCGGCCTGGTGCAAGTAGGAGTGCCCACCGTCCTTTCCCTGACCGTCCAAAATACTGGCTCAGCAAACTTAAACCTGGCTTCGCTCGCTCCAACGATTCTGCCGGCGACCGGGATCTTTCAGATTTCTGAGGGAACTTGCAACAGCCTTACGCTGCCGAGTGGCTCGTCGCCGTGTACATTCAACGTGACGTTCACGCCGGCGGCACTCGGACCCGTTAGCGGGTCCATCATCTTTAACGACAATACGCCGGACTCACCGCAAACCGTCAATCTGACCGGAACTGGAGTCGCCGGAACCACAGGGGGAACGACAAGCGTTACCATCTCGCCTTCGTCGCTAAGCTTCGGCCCGGTCCCGGAATTTGCCAACGAGTCGCTTCCCATCACCGTGACCAATTCCGGCGCTAACCCGCTCCAGATCTCGACTATCAATTTCGTGAGCGGCAGTTCGACAGACTTTAGTGAAAGTGATAGCTGCCAGGGCAAGCAAATCGCTATCGGACTCTCCTGCACCATCACAGTCGATTACCATCCCTCCCCATCCGATACGGTGGGAGTTACGGGGTCGGCTATTCTGCAGTTATATGATAACGCGACAACGGGAAGCCCGCAGTCCATCGGTATGACCGGCATACCGGCTGATCCGAACGAAGGCTACGCGGCGGCCTTGCAGGGGAGCTTTAATTTCGGCAATGTCGTCGTCAACGAGCCAAGCGTGACGGCACAGATTAGTGTGACGAATTCTGGCGGTAGTGGCCAGATCAGCAATTCGTTCTGCTTCCAGATCCCTGGGTGCGGGAATCTGACCATGCCGACCAGTTACGCGTTCACGTCGACGAATCCGAATGACTTTCAGGTGTCGCTGGGCACTTGCAGCGGTGCCACTTTGCAGCCAACTGGTGCAGCCTTTGGGCTAAATACGCCTCCTCTCCCTAACACCTGCGACATCACAGTTACGTTTGTGCCGTCGGCCAATCCACAATCATCATCGGCGCTGGAAACGGCGAAGCTTTCATTCGTCGCCAGCACGACGAACAGCGCGGGCACGCCAGTTTCGCTCCCGGGAACGATTCTGATATCCGGCATAAGTTCTACATTGGGCCAGCCTACGCTGCCTTTGACGAGCGCTTTACTGGTTTCCTCCGACAACAGTGTGCCTCCGAACCCGGCGGCGCAACCGCAGGGCGGAATCCTAGTGCCTACCGACACCGCTAGCCTGAGTTCGGGCGGCCAATTCGTTGCTTTTTCAGTCGACGATGCGTCCAATCTTCCCGGTCCAGCAAACGGCCTGCCAATCAATGTAGTCTATTTGCGTAATACATGCCTTGGCCCCAACGCGGGCTCCAGTTGCGAGCAGGGCACCAGTTTTGTATCCATTGGGCCCAATGGGGCTGCGTGCACCGGCGAATCCTTCTACCCGCCAGGAAACACGTATCCTGCCATCGATGCAACGGGCCAATTCGTCGCGTTCACATCCAATGGTTGTCAGGTCACTGGAATCACTTTCACTTCAACCAACGCGAACCAAATCTACCTGCGCGACGTCGTCAATAGGAGCACAAGCCTGGTCTCGCTCGATTCCACATCGAGCCCTTTAAGTTCAGGTGTTGCCGCAGTGCCCTTTTCGATGAGCGCCAACGCGCAGTTCTTTGCCTATGAGACGACTTCGCCTGACGTTGTCGCGGGCGTCGCGAACCCGAGCGCCACGGACCAAATTTATTGGACTAGCTTTTGCACGGGGCAAACCGGCTGCACACCCTCTACGTTGTTGGTGTCGCAAGATCCTACGAACTCGAACCCGCCCCACCCCGCGAACAACACTGCCAGTGGACCTGCGATCAGCGCCGACGGCCGGTACGTGGCCTTCGCCTCCACCGCGACGAACCTTGTCAGCGGGTTCACGATCCCAACGGGCTCCGAACAGGTTTATCTCCGTGATACGTGCTATCAAGCTCCGGCCACGCCTGTGTGTGTGCCCTCAACGCAATTGATATCGCAAAATAGCCTTGGTAGCCCAAGCACCGGCGCCTCCGACAGTACTACCGTTTCGAGCGGCGGGCGGTTCGTCGTGTTCGCTTCTTCAGGGGCTAACATGATCCCCGTGGGCACGCCCCCACCCGCATCTGGCACGTCAGAGATTTACTTGCGAGATACTTGTTACTACTATGGACAGCAGATGTGCCAAACTCCGACCACCACGCTTTTATCTGAGCTCATACCTAGCTCTGGGCCGCCCACAGTAGGCAACGAAGGGAGCAGTTCTCCCTTCATTTCAGCGGACGGCCGCCTGATTACGTTCGCATCGTCTTCGACTAACTTGGGTCTTAGCGCCGGCGGGGTCTATGAATACGATTCCTGCCAGGCCAACAATGTTCCTGTCACTCCGTGCCCTCATCCGGGCCTTAATGCGCTCTACGGTGGAGGCAGCGTCCCCATGGTAGACGCCACGGACCAATTCTTCTCTTTCGATATTATTAACAGCAGTAGCGGTTACCCGCTTTCCCAGGTGTATGTAGGCCAAACGACGGTGATAGCCCCACCCGCGTTAAACACACCGGCAGGTACCAACATTTCTGTGACACCCACGGATGCCGCAACCCTGTTGTCTCCGGTCACACTGAAGTTTTCGGATGTGACCTCGGCCGGGGAAACGACCGTGACGCTGAGCAACACTGGGCTGACAGCCCCCGGTTACGAAATCTTGACCGCTGGTTTGCCAATTTATTTGTACGTCACCACAACTGCAGGCTACACGGGTAATGTGCAAGTCTGCGTCAACTACGGCCAGCTAATCACCGGCAATCCGTCGAGCTTGGAGCTCTTGCATTTCGTGAACGGGCAGCCACCGCCGGTCGTGATTTATCCAGCCACAGGGGGTACGCTGAATGCGTCTCAGATTTGCGGTACGGTAACCTCACTCTCGCCATTTGCCTTGGCGCTGCCTGCGCCAACCGTTAACCCGACCTCGCTTGCAGGCGGCACTGCGGGCGTGGCGTACGGGCCGGTTCCCTTTACGACCACTGGCGGCCAAGGGGCCGTAAACGTCACCGAGTCCGGCGCTCTGCCCTTGGGAATGACGTTCAGCAACGGAACCCTTTCCGGGACGCCTATGGAGGTCGGCAACTTCCCCATAACCGTCACCGCGACTGATTCACAGGGCAGTATTGGGGCCGAGAACATAGCTTTGACGGTCAGTTGTCCCACGATCACAGTGATGCCAACGTTTCTCGTAAACGGAATCCCCGGGACGGCTTATAATCCCGTCACTTTCACGCAGACCGGCGGAGTGCCCCCGATCACGTTCTCGCAAATCGGCGTGCCGACACCCATGACTTTTACCACCACAGGCGTGCTTGGAGGAACTCCAAGTCAGACTGGATCCTTCCCGCTTACCGTCTATGCGATCGACTCTAACAGCTGTACGGGGAGCGCGAACGTTACGTTGATGGTTACGACGCAGCAACAAAAGACCACGCCCGTGGTGAATTGGACCGCTCCCGCCGCAATCCCATATGGCACGGCCCTGAGCGCAACGCAACTTAACGCCACGGTGACTCCGACCATCGCGGGAACGTTTGTGTACAATCCGCCGGCTGGCACGGTCCTGGGCGCAGGACAGCAAACACTCTCTGTCACTTTTATGCCGACGGATACCACGGATTACAACTCGGCTGTGGGGAACGTGGCTCTCACGGTGAATACCGCCCCGCTCACGGTGACGTCGAGTGCCGCGTCACGCGCGTACGGAGCAGCGAATCCCACGTTCACCGCAATGGTGACCGGAGCGGTCAACGGCGATACGTTTACCGAGACTTTGGCGACCACGGCAACCGCAACGTCAGGAGTCGGGCAGTACCCAATCACGGTAAGCAACGTGGCAGGTGCAAACATCGCCGATTATTCGTTAGTGACGAATAACGGCACGCTGACCATAACGAAAGCGAATTCCACAGTTCTGTTAGTGCCGACCGTGGGCAGTGGCCCCACAGCTGGAACCTTTGTATTGACCGCAAATGTGTTGCCCGGGACGTCTGGCGTTCCCACTGGGACCGTCACATTTACCTACGCGACGACGACTCTCGGCACGAGTCCTCTATCAACGCCAGAAACCGCTCCTGCAGTTGCTGTGCTATCGACGCCAGACCTGCCTTTCGGTACAGACTCCGTCACGGCAACTTACAATGGCGATTCGAATTTCAACGGAAACTCCAATCCGACAAATGTGAATCCGAGCTTCACAATCGGCGCCACTCTCAACGGGACAGCCGTATCCAGCGTAACTCTGGCGGCAGGACAATCGAGCTCCCAGATCACGATTACGGCGACCTCACTGACGGGCTTTGATTCGCGAATAAGCTTCTCTTGCGGATCGCTCCCGATCTATGTTCACTGCCAGTTTACGCCAAGCACCATCCCTTCCACCGTCCCATCGACCCCTCCTGCGACAACCGCAACTTCATTGCTCACCATTTCCGTGGACTCCACGGATGCTTCCATGGGGAAACAAGGCCGGATAGAGCTGGCAACGGCAGCCCCCCTCGCGTTGCTCGGGTTACTTTCTCTTCTGTTCGGGAAGCGCAAGCGTTGGACACTCTATGTGGGATTGGTGCTGCTTTTGACAGGTGTTGCAGGGACGCTGGTAGGTTGCACCAGTGCCAGTTCCAGTTCAGGTTCCTCGACTTCATCAAAATTGCCGCCTGCAGGCTCGCCGGTCATCGTGATCGAAGGGACGGCGAATGGCGGTGTCTTGGTCCCGTTTAATTTCACGGTCAACATCACGAATTGAGGTTTAAGACTAACTCACAATCAGCTTGCTCGATCTCTTTATGATTCCGAAAGGCGAGGTTCAAAACGGCGGACCCATCCTCGTTGAAACGGTCTCCGTTGTCCTTGCCCTCTTCCGCCACGTCATCATGGCGGCCTGCTCGCGCCATCAGTTCAGCAAGCCCTCGGCCCCGGGGTCTTTTCGCTTCTTTTTAGGAAACGCAAGCGGTGGGTACTGTACGCAGGAATCGTACTGCTCTTGGTATGTGTCGGGGGGAGGATTACCGGTTGCACCAGCGCGGGAAGTTCGTCGAATCTGCCGCCAGCCGGCAACCAGATGATCGAAGTGAAGGCGACCGCAAATGGCGTCTTGCATCCGCTCAATTTGACAGTCAATATCACGAATTAACAGCTCTGACCGCGTCCCAGCAGCGGGGGTGCAACAATTTCGACAGTCACGTCACGCGCACAGTTCAAATGGCCCCCACATCAGCAAGAGCGGTCTCGAACTGCATTCGTACAAGGGCCGTCTTCACAAGAAGGTGACAGCCGAATTTTCTGGCCATTTCATTGCGTAGACCAATACGTAGCCCGATTAAAGGGGGAAGCTGCTCTGCTTTCCCACGCCGATTCGGCGCGATAGATTGTTTCGCTTCGATGGTTCGGGACTAGCAGTTCTAAGAATCGCCTCACAACGAAATCGCGTTGGGAGTTCATTTTAATTCTTTTGAAGTTGGGGATGGGTTCGCGGACTCAATCTGACCTAGAGCAGGCTGCTATGATAGGGGGCCATGGCCACTCCTGAAGAAAGGAACCGGGAAAGACGCGATCCTCAAAGCATGAAGATCACGCAGGTCACGGTGTGGGCGAGCGGAACCCCGCAGCGGGTTGAGGATTGGCTGGCAAGTGAGGAGCCCCTGGAAATTCGCTGTGGCCGCCGATCTTTGGGTGTAACGATGCGCACTCCCGGCCATGACCACGAACTCGTGGCTGGGCTGTTGTTCACTGACGGAATCATCCGCAGCCCTGATCAGTTGGTTTTGCCTGACCCGAGCCGGAATTTGTCAGGCCCGCGCACAAAACAAAACACGATTTTGGTGAAACTACGCGGAGCAAAAATCCCCGCAAAAAGAATTGAGAGAATGTATTCGGCAGGCTCGGCCTGTGGTGTTTGTGGCAAGGCAACGATTGAAGCCGTGCGTCAAAACCTCCTGGCCCGCCCAGAAAGAGCCCCGCGGTTCGATGCGGACATGCTGTGCACTCTGCCGGATCGACTAAAGACGGAGCAGGAGCTCTTCCGCCGGACCGGGGGATTGCATGCCGCCGCATTGTTCAGCGCAAAAGGCGAGCTGATTGTGCTGCGCGAGGATATTGGCCGACACAACGCCGTCGACAAGGTCATCGGCTGGGCGTTTCTACGGAATCAAATTCCGCTAAAGGGACATCTCTGCCTGGTCAGCGGGCGGGGTGGATTTGAAATCGTGCAGAAGGCGCTGGTGGCCGGGCTTCCTCTCCTGGCTTCTGTGTCGGCACCATCAAGCCTCGCAGTGCAGCTTGCCCGCGAATTGGGAATGTCCCTGATTGGCTTC
Organism: uncultured Acidobacteriaceae bacterium; assembly: GCA_964405585.1. GTDB lineage: Bacteria > Acidobacteriota > Terriglobia > Acidiferrales > UBA7541 > Acidiferrum. The sequence continues at coordinate 25,969 of CAYOOS010000007.1, forward strand.
TTGCGGGGAAACCGGTTCGTCATTTATTCCGGCGAGGAGCGGATCGTTCCGGCCGCGGCAGATTCAAGTCGTTGAGACCATCGATCTTCCGCGGTTTCCTTAAACTCCACCACTCTTCGGCGGCTTTGAAATCCTCTGGCGTATTCATATTCTTAAGAGTCAGGCTATTCTGCCCGGCCACGGTGAAATCCTGCAGCGCGATCGTTTCCACGGGAATCATTGCGAGCGCGTCCGTCATTTTTCTTACGCCTTTCCGAAACGCTTCGGCAAGTGGCGCGTAAGCCTCACGACGGTAAACCGCCGCGAGGGGTTCCAGCCCTTCCGGAGTGCGCGGGACGAAGGCTTTTGCGTTGGATTGCACAGCTCGCGAAAGCAGCAGTTCAATCCATTCTGCAGTGAGGTAGGGAAGGTCACACGCAAGAATGAGATTCCATGGTGACGGTGTGAAGGCAAGTGCGGTCACGATCCCTGCCAGCGGTCCCTGATACGCGGCCACTTTGCGTATCCCGGGAATTTTATCCGGGACGGCCCGGAGCCCAACTTTTCGATATAGTCCTGCTGGACCAATCACCGTGACACGCGATACCAACGGCTCGAGCACGCGCGCCGTTCGCAGGATCAAAGGCTCCCCCGCGATTTTCAACAAGCCCTTGTTGCGCCCCATGCGCGAACTGGCACCGCCGGCGAGAATGAATGCGGCGACGTTAGGGAGTTGGGGCAAGGCTGGTCCATTCCCGGTGAATTTCCGCGCTAGCGCAGGAAGCTTCGCGTTCCACTACTTGGTGTCGTGCTTGCATCCGGCTTTTGCCAATGGGTTGGGATAGCCATTGGGATCGATCTCGTCCGCGGGGCCGTCGACGCACTGGTAATCCTTCTCAATCATGACTCGCAGAGTGCCGCCACCCGCAATTTCATGGTTGTAATAGAGCCCGATCACGTCCTTGTGGTTGGCCCAAGCGCTGGCCTGGTCGCTGGGCACGGTAATCGCAAGTTCGCCATTCTCAAACCGCACGTCACCGGATCCGGGCTTAGTGCCGAATCGAACGCAGTAGCGAAAAGCTGCCGGTTGGGGCCCCGGAAATTCAATACGTTCTGCCAGCTCTCCTGTCTGCACAAACTGGGCTACCTCAGTTTGGTTCAGCCGGAGCCGGACAGAGTTTGGTTTGCAGCGTAATTTCATGGATGCGACCTCAAGATACAAAATAAATGACGATTCAATGCCGCTGAACTCCGTGCCTCTGCTTTGCTAGACAAATATCCATGGCCAATTTCCACGATTTTGGATTCTACTCTCTGGCCCCAAGATAGTCGATTCCACTCTGGTCGCTGGAAAATTGAATGGTTGACACAAGCGCCTGGAGCGTTTAAAAGTATTCTCCGCGCGAGTCATCCAATTGGTATCCGGGGGGAGGACCATGGACGCTTCACGCCGTGATTTCCTCAAACTTGCCGCCGTCGGTGGCGCGGCTGCTGCCGTATTTGGTTTTGACCTCCAGCCAGCCTATGCGCAATTGCGCACCCTGAAAATTGCCCGCGCCAACGAGACGCGCTCGACCTGCCCGTATTGTTCCGTGAGTTGCGGCATCATTATTTATACGATTGGCGACCGCGCCAAGAACGTCACCGCCCAAGTGGTTCACGTCGAAGGAGATCCCGACCATCCAATCAACAGGGGCACCCTCTGCCCCAAGGGTGCGGCTCTCGAGCAGGACATTATGAATGAACGCCGGCTGCTGAAACCGCAAGTTCGCAGGCCTGGCGGCACGGATTGGGAAGACATCCCCTGGGATCAGGCCATTTCTGAAATCGCGGAAAAGGTAAAGAAAACCCGGGATGACACGTTTATTGAGACCGACGCTGCCGGACACCGCGTGAACCGCTGCGAATCCATTGCCTGGACGGGCGGTTGCACCGACACCAACGAGTTCAACTATCTGGTCGTGAAGTCCATGCGCGCCCTGGGGGTCGTGCACTTGGAAAACCAGGCCAGAGTTTGACACGGCCCCACGGTCTCAAGTTTGGGACCAACATACGGCCGGGGCGCAATGACGAATGGCTGGGTCGACATGAAGAATGCCGACATGATGCTGATCATGGGCGGCAACCCGGCGGAGAACCATCCTTGCGGCTTCAAGTGGGCCATCGAAGCCAAGCGCACGCGCAACGCGAAGATGATTGTGGTGGACCCGCGCTTCACGCGAACGGCCAGCGTTGCCGATCTCTTTTGCCAGCTGCGCGTGGCCACGGATATCGCCTTTCTGGGCGGGGTGATCCGTTACGCGATTGAGAACAACCGCATCGCGAAAGATTATCTGGTGAATTTCACGAATGCCGCGTTCATCGTGAAAGACACCTTCAAGTTGCCCGAGGACGAGGGCGTCTATTCCGGATACGACGCCAAGACACTGAGCTACGACAAGGCGACGTGGAATTATGCCAACAGCGATGGCGCCGGAAAGCCCCTTCCGGAAGCGCACATGCTGGCTGCGACAGCACACGTCGCGGCTGGGACTCCCGCACCGCCGCCGTCCCTGACGGAAAAACCCGCGTACGATTTCACGCTGCGACATCCGAATTGTGTATTCCAACTGTTGCGGAAGCACTATTCGCGATACACGCCGGAGATGGTGGAGCGCATCACGGGAGTTCCTAAGGAGCAATTTCTCAAGGCCGCGGATCTCTTCACCTCCATTCGCAAGGATGGCGATACCAAAAAAGTCGGCACCATCATTTACGCCGTGGGGTGGACGCAGCATACCTCCGGCACACAAACCATTCGCACTGCCGCAATGCTGCAGCTCCTCCTGGGAAACGTGGGACGCGCCGGCGGCGGCGTGAATGCTCTCCGTGGCCATTCCAATATTCAAGGCGCCACCGATATGGCGGGAATTTTCGATAACCTGCCCGGTTACATGAAGGTTCCGGTCCCCGCGGATGGCTCGTTCGAGGGATGGATGAAGCGCATCACGCCAGAGCCCTCCAAGCCCGGCCCTTGGGAGAGCTTTAACTACTGGGGCAATACACCGAAATTTGCCGTCAGTTTCCAAAAAGCGTTGTACGGTGACGCGGCCACGAAACAAAACGATTGGGCTTATGACTTTCTGCCCAAGGTGGACCGCAACTTTTCCTGGACCTATCTCTGGGACAACATGTACAACGGCATCGTCAAGGGTCTGTTCGCCTTCGGGATGAATGGCGTGGCCATCGGCCCGGACACCAAAAAGAATATCGACGCATTGAAGAAGGCCGACTGGCTAGTCGTGGGCGAGATTTATCCTGATGAGACGAGCGAATTCTGGAAGTCCCCCGGCATCACCGTCGAGGAGATGAAGACGATTCAGACCACGGTGTACCGCCTGCCGTGCGCGGGATTTGCGGAGAAAGACGGCACGTTCACGAACTCTGCGCGTTGGCTGCAATGGAAAAACGCAGCCCTGCCGATGCCCGGAAGCTGCCGTCTCGATCAGGCGATCGTCGCGCAGATTTTCCTGAAGGTCCGCGCGCTGTATCAAGCAGAAGGCGGAAAGTTCCCGGATCCGATTCTGAAGCTGACATGGAGCTATACCGAGCCGGCGAACCCTTCGCTCGCCGAGGTGCTCAAGGAAATCAACGGCAAAACGTTTGTAGACGTAGAAGATCCCGCGACGAAGCAGCAGTTGAAGGCAAATCAGCAGGTGCCGGGCTTCGCATGGCTGAAGGACGACGGCACCACTTCCTGTGGCAACTGGATCTACAGCGGCGCGTACACGGAAGCCGGCAAC
>CAYOOS010000008.1:0-2056 GCA_964405585.1 uncultured Acidobacteriaceae bacterium
CGCCATTTCGGAACGCCCCACTCCTTTACCCAGAGCGCTTTTCACCAAGGCCGATCTCTGTATTCCCGTTCCTCCCTCTTCAGTTGGGTACTGTAAGGTGTCGGCTACTGGCTGCTCTTTTCCGTATTTTCTGTACGCTGTCCATCCTATCTCCTGTTTTTTCTGTCGCTTCCAAAATTCGTACCGAAAAAACTGGGGGGTAGGGGGTCCTTTGAACTTTCAACTTAGGGCTTTCAACTTTTCTCTCCCTAACAGGAGGAACCGTTCCCTTTCGGAATTTCCCCCGCTTCGGAAGGACGGGCCTCTGCAGGAAGGAAGAGCCCAAGAACCGACCCCGTAAGGCGGGGTCAGCCAATACAGATTCAAGAGAAAGGCACCCGCTAGGTTGGCACCTGTCGTGCACATCGTATCGAGGGCAGCCAGAGCCTGCGCGCCACTTCGGTGCCATCGCTCTGGATACGCTTTGTATTTTTTAATTTGCTGCCGATCGAGATGCCATGAACGAAGGGACGCCCGAACCACGAATCCCAGTAATGATCGTGGTGGAAGCAACGTGGGAAGACCAGAGTGGAACTTCGCAGACCGCGCGTGCGCGTATGGAGAACAGGTCTGTTTCGGGAGCGTGCATTCGTCTCAGGTCACAAATCAAAGTTGGAACAAAACTCAAACTGCAGTGGCGTTGGGACAAGTTCACCGGCATCGCCAGATATTGCCGCAGCGAAGGCCGCGACTTTCTTGTAGGCCTTCAACGAGCAACCGAGCAGAAAGAACTAGTCCAGAAAACTGTTCCAATTGCGCCAACGAGTACCGCGCCGCGCGAAGAAGTAAAGGTGAACGAAGTTCCTTTGGCCAAGCTGAAACTGGAAACTGTGCCAATCTTGCCGATCGCCAGCTCTTCAGCGGCGATTCCTCCCCGACGCATAGGCAACGAAACGGAAATCCGAGAGATCCTTCGCAGTTCGCAACTCCAAGAGATCAAAGTTCTTCCAAGTATACAAACACAAGAGAAACAGCCTCCCAAGGAAAAGGAAGCTAGCAAGGAAAGGAAACGTATGCCGCGCAAATGGTTCGAGATGGGACACAAAGACGAAAACCAGGACAGTTTCCACGGAAACGCCGATGGGAACGGAACGGCCAAGAGTGAAACCGTGGCTCGCGTACCCGTTGCTACGCCTCGCGTGGAGCAGGTCGCCGCGAAGCCTGTTGAAGAGAGTGCCGCGAACTCACAGATTGAGCTGCTCGCGATGGAAGACATTTACCGCGCGGCCGGAATCATGAATCCGCGGAAAGGCTACAGCATCAACAAGGTGATTGAGATGCTGCACAGCGAGCATATCCGCGGAGCATCGAAGGATATAAAACGCGCGTCAGTCCTGATGGCTCTCGATGCCGCTGGCATTTCGGTGGACGAAGTGTTGCAGGACGCCAAGGTTCGCCAGGAAGCCATCGACGCCTACGAAGCGCAGCAGCGGAAACAGTTTGAAGCTTTACTCGCGCAAAAGGCGGAAGAGAACGTACAGATTCAGGCCGAACTCGAGCGCGTGAAAGCGCGTTACGGAGAAAGACTGCGGCGCAATCTGGACGGAATTGCGCGAGAGAAAGCCACGTTTGGCAATTGGTTGACGCTGAAACAGCAGGAATCGCAGAACATGACGGAAGCCGCGGAATTGTGCTTGAAGCCGCAGGTTCCCGAAACGGCGAGTAACTCGCTTCCGGAAGTCAGCTTGCTCAACGCCAGCACCAAGCCAGTGTAGTTCGAGCACTGACTGGAATCTTGTAGATAAAGAGCAACTTGAAAATTCTTCCGATCAGGCGCAACACGATCAAAAGCGTGGTGATCCTGAATTTGCCGCAAGCGTAGTGGCCGCGGAATTCCGCGAGGTGCGTTAGTTCTTTTGTGCGGCTGTGGCATCCGGGCTTGCGCTAGACGCGGCAGTTTGCTGAAAGCGCGTGAGGAATGGACGCAGCGGTGCGACTTCCAGCGGCAGCTTTTCGCCGGCAGAAACCGGAACTACCTTCGCGGTTTTCATTAAGGCGATCTGGTCGCTCCAGGCAT
>CAYOOS010000008.1:2066-28512 GCA_964405585.1 uncultured Acidobacteriaceae bacterium
GAGGCTCTGGAACTGGAGCAGGCCCTGCGCCAAGCGCGATCCGACGGGCAGGGCTGCAATTTGATCTATATTCGCACGCTCCAGGGGAGGCGCCGCGGCGGCAATTTGGTTGGCCAACTGGATGCGGTTCCCGAGGCGCGAACTGACCAGTTGAGGAAGAGATTTTGCTTGAGTATGGAGTTGTTCGAGGAAGAGACCGGCGGCAAGCAGTTTTCCTTTGTAAGGTGAATTCTGCAACAACTCAAAGGATTTTGCCTGGATCTGCGCGAGTTCCTCCTTGTTGTCGCGGAACGAGAGTTTCTTCATTACCTCCGTGACATTGATACGCACCGTGTCGCTGAATGCGTAGCGGCTCTGGTATGGCTTTGGAATCATGGCATCGGCGATCTCCTGGCTGAGGAGAGCGGCAAGTGTGGCTTCATCGGGAACCACGTCCAAGAGTCCGCGGCTCACAACGATCGTGTTCTCCAGGGAGAAAAGTTCCAAATTGCCGGTGAGCAAGACGCGGCAGTGCAAATCAAGCGTGTCTTCCAGATGGTTGGTGAGAACGATGTTGTTCACGATGGTGTCGAGCACCGTGTCCACTGGTCCGGGGGGAGCAAGCAAGGCGTCGCGTTCGAGGTGATCCAGCACATTTCTCTCGGCCTCGCGCCGCCACTCCCGATCCGCCTCTACCGGAGAATAGTCTTTTCGCGAAGATTCATCGATGACCGGAGAGGAGGTTTCCAGAAGAATCCTGGTGAATTCCTCCTCACGCGACCTGGCATTCTGGCTGTAACCCCACAGGCGTGTCTGAGCCTTGAATTCGGGGACGATGAAGTCATCTTGCTTGTTGATCTCCTGGATATAGATGTAGCTGGGCAGCCACAATCCCGGTTTGACGTTTGTCCGCCAAGAGTCGAAGTGAAACCAATGGTCTTCGATCAGCGAGGGAAGAGAAACACGACGGTCGGGCTGGTAGGATCCGTTGAAGCGGACGACAGTAAGTTCTTCGTCCTCAACCCAGATTCGTCCCAGGAAATGCGCGCCATGGCTTTTCTTTGTGGGAGCAACGTCAAATACATAACATCGCACCTCGCCCAGAAACTCTCGCCTGAGATATTCAAGCTTGTAATTCGCCTTCTGGAAACCGCCGAGGTCAAGAAAGATCATGTACAAGAAACCATCGGGCTGAAAAGACCACAGCAGATTGCCCGTTCTGGGATGCTCCACAATCGGCCGAATACGGATGCGCCGAGCAAAATCGGCTTGCCCTAGAAAATAACGGTCCATAACTGGAACAAGGCCAAGTGTCAGGTCTTTCCTGGTTTGCTGAATGTATGTCTCTACAAGCGGGGTATACGAAAGAGTCGCAGCATTTATATATTGCTCGCGAGCGAAGATACGATCGATAAGCTCTTCGGGATTGAGCGTTGCCTTCCGCGGGGCGGGACTGGCGACTGTACTGGTATCCACGCCGGAGCTTTTCTCTTGTGCTCGGCATGGTGAACAGTGTGAGGTCAACGACAACAGCAAAGCGGCAAGGAGGACGTTTCTGAACATCAACAACCTCCACGGGGATTTTGGCGGCCCGTGCGCAAATACGATTTGGGCGCGTTAATGGTCGAAGCAAAGTCAATGAATGCATGCGCCGTGCCACCGCAGCGGCTATTACTGGTCTGTGTAAGTACCGTGGTGTAAACCTAAGAAGCGTGACGGATTAGAGGCGGACTGCGAGAGAAAAAGTTGGAGAAACGCGTGAATCGAAGCAGGGTGAACCCCTTCGTTTTCCCGTTTCGACATCAACGAATTTCAAATCGGGACAGGGGGCACGGAATCACGGGATTGTGAACGGGGCGAGAAGGTTACGATGCGCCGCGCGTGAATTCAGCGTTCGAGAGAAAAGAAAGAGCCACTGGGTTCGGAGACGCGGACTGCCCTACGCAGGTGGGACGAGGGCGAATTCGACGCGGCGACGCATGGGATCGATGCGTTCGGCGCGCACGCGGACGCGGTCGCCAAGTTTCCAGATAAGCGGAGTGGCGGGCTTGCGGCGGCTCGCGCGGGTTCGGCGGGCGCCTCCGGATTCTCCCATGGCGACGATGGTGTGATCGCTCTCGCGAAAAACGCAACGCGCGCCGGCGGCTTCTTCGAGTGCGCCGATGGGAAGCAGGCCTTCGATGAAAAGATCGAAAAGTTCGACGAAGCAGCCGTATTTCTGAACGGAAATAATCAGGCCATCAAATTCGTCACCGAGACGCTGTTCCATATACTGCGCGGTCTTCCAGTTGATGAGTTCGCGCTCGGCGGAGGCGGCGCGTCGCTCGGTCTCGGAGGCTTCAGCAGCGATTTCTGCGAGATGGTTTTCGGAGTAGAGCGTGGCTTCAGCGCCGACGACCGGCTTGATGAAAGAGGGCGGCGCAATATCCGGATGAGTGATGGCCCATTTCAGGATGCGATGAACGATGAGGTCAGGATAACGGCGGATGGGCGAAGTGAAATGCGTGTACTCCTCAAAGCCGAGAGCAAAGTGGCCAAGTGAATCGGCGGAATAGCGCGCCTGTTTCAACGAACGCAGCATGAGGTAGGAAAGGATGCGTTCCTCCGGTTTGCCAGCAAGCTTTTGCACCAGGCGTTGATAATGCTGTGGCGTGATGCGCAGGTCGTCGACAGGAAGAGCAACGCGCTGCTGGCGTTCGCGGCCTTTGCCGAAAGAATCGGGGCGGCCGGCTTTTGCGGGAGCGGGAACGCGGCCGTGGCGCACGGCGACTTCGCGCTGGTGAAGATCCTCGACGCCGAGAGAATAGCCAAAAGCGCGGGCGAGTTCTTCGAATTCCAGGACTTTGCGGCCATCGGGCTTTTCGTGAACGCGATGCAGCGCCTTGATTCCGCGCGAATTGAGTTGGTGCGCGACGGCGCGATTCGCAGCGAGCATGAACTCCTCGATGATGCGGTGAGCGATGTTGCGCTCGCTGCGGGAGACGCCTGTCATCTGCTGCTGCGCGTCGAAGGAGATGACGGGCTCGGGGAGATCGAAGTCGACGGAGCCATTTTCCGCGCGGCGAGCGTTGAGAAGCAGGGCAAGGCCTTTCATGGCGCGGAAATGGTGATTGAGCTGGGAGTAGCGCGCGGTCATTTCCGGATCGCCCTCGAGGACCTTGTTGACATTGGTGTAGGTCATGCGCTCGATGGAGCGGATGATGCCGGGCACCATCCAGGAGTTGAGCATGCGTCCGGCGGCATCGAAGTGCATGATGGCGCTGAGGACGAGACGCTCTTCGCGGGGATTGAGCGAGCAAATGCCGTTGGAGAGAGCTTCGGGAAGCATGGGAACAGCGCGATCAATGAAGTAGACAGAATTGCCGCGGAGACGAGCTTCGCGATCGAGAGGCGATTCAGGGCGAACATAGTGAGCGACGTCGGCGATGTGCACTTGAAGGAGCCAGCCGCCATCGTCGCGGCGTTCGACATAAACGGCGTCGTCGAAGTCACGCGCCGTTTCGCCGTCAATGGTGACGATGGGTAACTCGCGAAAATCTTCGCGGCCAGCGCGATCGTTTTCGGAAACGGGCAGAGCTAGGCGCTCGGACTCCTGCAAAACCTCGGGAGGAAAGGTGTGCGGAAGATGGTGCTTGCGGATAATAATTTCGGTGTCCACGCCGAGTTCGCCGGGACGACCGAGGATTTCGATAACGCGGCCAGTGGGTGCGGCGCCGCCACGCGGATAACGGAGGAGTTCGACGTTGACGACAGCGCCGTCGAGTTTGGGAATGTGGGGAAGACGCTTGTGACGGCTGGATTCCCTGGCGGAAGGGAGAAGCTGTTCGCGGAGAGCTGCGGAGAGTTCTTCGCCGGCCAGGAGCTCGATGTCGTGCTGGACGCGCGCATCATAAGGGGAGACCACACTGCCGCGGGAAGTATAGTGGAACTGGCCGACGATGGATGGATGCGCGCGGCCGACAATGCGCACAATGCGCCCTTCGGCACGGCGCGCGCCGGAGTGGCCACTGAGGCGGGCAATTTTAGCGACGACATGATCACCATGCATGGCATCTTCGACGGAGTCGCGCGGGATAAAAATATCGCCATCCACGTTGGGCAGGGCAACATCTGGTACAACGAAGCCGTAGCCATCCTGATGAAGTACGAGGCGGCCCTTGATTTCGTCGCGGGACGCTGCTTTCTGTTGCGCGATTTTTTCTGGAGGTGGTTCGGGAGCAGGAGCAGGATCGCGACGCGAGCGGCGAAGCAGGAAACGTCCATGGGAAAGCTCCTCAACGAGGCCGCGGGATTGCAGTTTGGCGAGCATCTGGAGGAGGGGACGGCGGTTACTTTTCTTCACTTGGAGGCCGCGCGCGAGATCTTCTATAGAGACGGGATCATTTCTAAGTTGAAGAAAACGAAGGATATCGTCGAGATTCAGGTGGGAGGGGCGAGGCATAGCATGGCCCTTTCTGGGAGCGGAGCAGGTGCAGCCCAATTCTAATCAGATTTTGGAAAATAGTTGAAACCTTTTTCGTGGTACAAGGGTTTCATAGGCAGGCCAACACACGACCAACTAGCCGCCCTCCGTCAGGCTGGTTGGATTCCCCGAAAGGGGAATAAGAGGGAGGCGGGAAGACCTGGCCTGCCTCCCTTATCCTTATATGGACGGAATTCCCAAAAATCTGAAAACGTCGGCGGTGGAAGTGAGTGTCGTGGTCTTTTGGCAGAGAGTCAGTTTCCTATTGCTCGACTATCTAACAAGTTTCGCCTTCGCCGAAACAGATATATTTCCTTCCGTCACCTTGTCCTGAATCTCTGCATTCGGTAGAATTCACCCACCAAAAGTGCAGTTCCGTTCCCCATTTTTTCTGCTTAATGGTTTGGTGTCGATCTCGAAAGGAATTTGATTATGCCTCTATCGAAAAAACTTGCAGCGGAATTCCTTGGGACATTTTGGCTGGTCTTTGGAGGATGCGGCGCCGCCGTCCTGGATGCGGCGTTTCCGCAACTTGGGATTGGTTTCCTAGGGGTCGCCTTCGCGTTCGGCCTCACTGTATTGACCATGGTCTATGCCATTGGCCACATTTCCGGCTGCCATCTGAATCCTGCGATCTCCGTGGGCCTGGCAGTGGGCAAACGCTTCCCGTTCTCTGAGGTAATTCCTTATATCGTTGCTCAAGTCTTGGGCGCTCTTCTGGCCAGCACGGTGTTGTACACCATCGCCAGCGGTAAGGAAGGTTTCCAATTGAGCGGTGGGTTTGCATCTAATGGATATGGCTTGCATTCACCGGGCGGCTACTCGCTCCTGGCCTGTTTTATTACCGAAGTTGTGCTCACCTTCTTTTTTGTGCTGGTGATCCACGGGGCAACTGACCGGCGCGCTCCAGCCGGCTTTGCAGGGATTGCGATTGGTCTCGCGTTGACATTGATTCACCTGATAGGAATCCCAGTCACGAATACGTCTGTCAACCCAGCACGCAGCACGGGTCCCGCTCTTTTTGTCGGCGGCTGGGCCATCCAGCAACTGTGGCTGTTCTGGCTGGCACCCATTATCGGCGGAGCGGTCGCCGGTCTGGTGTACAACGGCTTCTTTGAAGAGCACAAGTCGTAATAACGTTAACCCGCGCGCTCAACACCGAAATGCCAAAGGCCCACATGCGCGACGATTTACAAACCTCACTGCATTCGAGCACAGGCACGTGATCGCCTCGGATTTCCCTGGCGTTGCCTAAACGGTTCTGAGTGGAATATTGGTTGAGCAAGCCTTTGCGCATTTCGGAGACGGTCCACGGATCCAAGTCCCCCGAAACGTTCTACCGAATCTTTTTGGATCTTTTCGTTTTTGCCGCCTCTTGGGATTGGAATGCGGCTTGAATCTTCGCGGCGAGTGAACCGGGTTTCAGGTGTGTGGTGACTCCAACGAGGATTTGGGAAAGGCTGCTCCAAAGGGCTTCGCACTGGAAGGCCACGGTGCCGCCGCCGCGCTTGCGCTGCGCGATGGTGAAATTGATGTCACCGACGCAGACGAAGTGAGTCAACTCGCTCCTGGCAGAGATGGCGATTTTGGCGTGGTCATCGGGTTCCGGCCAGGAAATATCAATTCCGAGTGGTAGAAGGTTGATGCCCTTCATGTCCACAACGGTATGGATCTTGTCGCTGTCCAAGGGAGGCGGCGTGGGATCGTGCTCCCAGGTTTCCACGTCCAAGTTGTCGTGGAGTGCGGGTCCGACCAAATCATTGTAGAAATCCAGGCCCCAGGTGGCGTTTTTCGCCATGGACATGAATTTCGTGCCGCCCTTCGAGTGGAACGGTATTACCGCGCTGAGCGGGGTGTTGCCCTTGGCCACCTGGTCTTGCATCAATAGCACGCGAGGATCGTTCGGCTGATTGGTCAAATCCATCGGAACGCGCGAAGCCAAGTACACATTGGGCTGTTGCACGGCATACATCTGCTTCGCCAGCGCCAGAGCAACGGTGGCGTCCTGCAGAGTAATGCAAAGGAGGGTCTGAGCGTTGGGTATTCCGGACTTCGGGAAACTGTAACTGCCCGCAGGCGGAAATTTAGGCGTGGATTGGATCAGCCAGAACGCCGAGTTCGTGCCCAGGTCGAACGCCAGAACACCCTTGGTATGACCTCGCGAGCCGACGACCTGTCCATTGATGGGATTCTCGTCATTATAGAAAAACCAGCCGAGGTGCTGGGTGGATGCACCCTGGGTGACATAAACCTGTTTCAAAGTGTTGGGCAGCGCTCCATCCTGATCCACATGGTGAGCGGATAGCGCCAGCTTTGCGTTCGACGGAGCATTCGCATCGAAGTACACGTACTCGGTCCCCGTGACTTTTATCCCGCTGCCGCTTGTGGAATCGCCGGCGACCTTATACATGAACCACCAATCCACCGGATTTCCCGAATCGTCCATCGCGCTAAGTGCCATCGGAATTCTCCCTGCCGCAGCCGCATTTTGAGTTTCGAGCGTTCATCCGTCCTGGTGTGCAACGCAGTCTACAACACAAATTGGATGCAAGTAATCTACGGGAGTGAGCTGATCAATCCGCAGATGCACCATGTCGCAGGACGGTGAAACGCGTCACACAGAAACCGCGGCGATATTGAATTGTTGATGTGAATGCAGGAAGAGATCAGCTCCCAATTATGTGATGAACTCGTCCTAGACGCCTTCGTCGAACTTTCCTTCGGGAGCCGGAAGCTTATCGCCGTCCCGCGCGACCCAAACGTAGAGCGCGGGAAGCAGGAAAATGCTCAGGAGAAGCGCGCCCATCAGACCCCCAACGATGACAATCGCGAAGGGCCGTTGCGAATCCGAGCCGATACCGCGAGAGAGCGCCGCCGGCAACAAGCCAAGACTGGCCACAAGCATTGTCATCATGATGGGGCGCAGCCGCAGCACGGCGCCTTCGACGGCCGCATTTTCGATGGAGTAACCAGCGGCGCGCAGTTGATTGATGTACTCGAGCATGATCACACCCGTTTCCACCGACACGCCGAACAACGCGAGGAAGCCCACCCCAGTGGAGACGCTAAAATGCGTTCCGGTCAGCAGCAAAGCGAGCAATCCTCCGATGGGCGCGATGGCCACATTGGCCAGGATCAACGTAGCCCATTTGGGTGAAGAGAACATGGTGTAGAGGATCACAAAGATCGCGATGATGGTAATCGGCACCACTATCATCAACCGCTTTTGCGATCGCTTTTGGCTTTCATATTCCCCAGCCCAATTAATGTGATATCCCACGGGCAGCTTCACTCGCTGTGTAACCAGTTTCATGGCCTCTTCAACGGCGCTGCCCAGGTCGCGCCCCCGCACGCTGTATTTGATGGCCACGTATCGTGAATTCTCCTCGCGATAAATTTCCGACGCTCCATCGCGGGAATCCACTTGGGCCAGTTGCGCCAGCGAGACGCGCTCACCCGTGGGCGAGAGCAGGCGAATCTTCTGAATAGCTTCCTGCGTTTCGCGATAAGGAGCCTGGTAGCGGACCACAAGGTCGTATCGCTGCTCGCCTTGCAGGACCTGACTCACCGCTTTCCCGCCCACGGCCGTCTCCACGGCGTCTTGCACATCCGCCACATTGATTCCGTGGCGCGCCGCTTCCAGCCGATCTACGGTGATATTCAGGTTGGGTTGGCCGAGCACGCGAAACAGGCCCAAGTCTTCAATTCCCGCGACGCCACGCATGACGTTGACCACTTCATCGCCCTTTTCTTCGAGCACTCTCAGGTCTTCGCCGTACATCTTGATGGCCAGCTCCCCTTTGACTCCGCTGACCGCTTCCTCCATGTTGTCCGAGATGGGCTGTGAGAAATTCCAGAGAACTCCGGGAATCTGGCTTAGCTCACGATCCATTGCCGCGATGAGTTCGTCCTTGTCTTCACGAAACACAGGCCGCCATTTGTTCTTTGGCTTCAAGTCCACGAAATACTCTGTGTTGAAGAATCCCGTCGTGTCGGTGCCGTCATCTGGCCGACCCACCTGAGAGACCACCTGGGTGACCTCGGGAAAGGATGCGAGAATGAGCCGGGCCTTGTTCATTACGCGTGTTCCTTCATCCGGGCCCGTGCTCGGCGCCAACGTGCCACGCGCCCAAATGGCGCCTTCATCGAGGTGCGGCAAGAACTCCGACCCGATTACGCCGCTAACCAGGAGGAAGACAGCCAAGGCAAAGGCTGCGCCTCCGACGCCCACTGTGACGCCGTGATGCCGGATCGCCCAGCGCACTGCTTTGCGGTATCGCTCTCTTAAGACGTGCATCACGGGGTTTCGCCATTCATGCATTCCGTGACGAAATTGGAGAAGCGCCAGAACCGGAGCGATGGCGATCGAGAAGATCAGAGCCCCCACCAAAGCGAACGAGACCGTCCATGCCATAGGCTTGAAAAGACGCCCCTCCACACTCTGCAGCGTAAAAATCGGCAGATAAGCGGTGATGATGATCGCGCGCGCGTAAAAGACCGGCCGGAGCACCTCGCTCACGGCATCGCGAATGCATTCCCACGGCGTTTTTTCGGCGTTGGCGTCAATCGCGAAATGACGAACGATGTTTTCAATAATGACCACGGTTCCATCCACGACCATGCCAAAGTCAAGCGCTCCGAGGGAGAGGAGATTCGCGGGGATTTTGTTCAGGTCCAGGCAGATCGAGGCAAACAGGAGCGAGAAGGGAATGGTCAGGGCGACGATAACTGCTCCACGGACATTGCCAAGGAAGAAAAACAGAATGATGGAAACCAGCAGCACGCCTTCGGTCAGATTGTGGAGCACGGTGTGCGTCGTGAGATGCACCAGTTCACTGCGGTCAAGAAAGGGGACGATCTTCACGCCCGGTGGCAGGATGTGCTCGTTCAGTTCTTTGACTTTGTCGTGGATGCGCGCCAGGGTCTCGTCCGCGTTCGCAGCCTTACGGAGTAGAACGATGGCTTCGATGGTATCTTCATTGTCGAGGACCGTTCCGTCTTCACGATGAATGGCCTTTCCGATTTGCCCAAGGCGGATCTTTGGGCCCTGGGTCACGATCGCGATGTCTTTCACGCGAAGTGGCGTGCCATTCTTGGCCGCGATCACCGTCTGTTCGATGTCCTGCACACTCTTGTACAGACCCACCACACGCACATTGACCTGCTGCAGGCCCGCCTTAATGAAGCTCCCACCCGCGTTCGTGTTGTTGCTGCCGAGTTGCTGTTCAACCTGGCTGATGCTGAGTCCGTAGGCCACCAGTTTGTCGGGATCGACCTGGACCTGGTATTCGCGCGTGACGCCGCCGAAGCTCACAACATCCACGACATTGGGAACCGACTTGAACTGCTTTTCCAGCGTCCAATCCTCGATGGACTTCAATTCCATCAGGTCGTACCCAGGATTCGTGCTCTTCAACGAATACCAGTAGATCTGCCCGACTGGGCTCCAGTCCGTCCCCATCTGTGGCTGCAGACCGTTGGGCAGGGTGACCTGAGCGAGTCTTTCCAAAACCTTCTGACGGTTCCAATCGTTCACTGAATTATCGTCGAAGATGAGCATCACACTGGAAAGTCCGAAGAGCGACACGGAGCGCAGGTGCTCCAGATGGGGAATCCCGTTCATCTGAATTTCAATCGGGATGGTGACTTGCTGCTCCACCTCTTCCGCGGCGCGGCCCGGCCACTGGGTAATGATTTGGACGTAGTTATTCGCTACGTCGGGATACGCTTCAACCGGCAGATTGTGAAACGAAACCGCGCCCCATATAAGCAGAAGGGCGGCGAGCGCCAGCACTATAAATCGGTTGTTCAGGGTATAACTGATTAGATCGCGGATCATTCCTTTACCAACGCCACGATTGCCCAATGCGTCTGCAGATTCCGAACTCTACACCTTACTATAATTGAGTGGAGACTGTTTGCGCAGACATTGAGCAGCGAAGGCCGCGCTCCGTAGAACCGCAGGCCCGTCCCATCTGCCAGGCCTAAACGTCTTGGCAATTTGCAGGGAACAAACGCGTAAGCATGTTGTTATCTTGCTCGAATTGTGACGTCTCTTTATCTTCCGTTCAAAAATCAAATGAATGAAACGAACCGCCGGGAGCCGCAGCGCTGCCCGGTTCTCTTCCCCGATTGCTAGAGTGGGTTGTTTCGGATATTGTGCGGAATCGGCTTGAGGGGAGAGATGGCGTGAAAAAGAGCGGGATGATTCTGACGTTGTGTGTTGTGAGCTTGCTGATGTGTGCACGGAGGAGTTGCGCTCAAGCGGGGCCTGAGGGGGCGAGCAGCGAATGGCAGGTGTGGACTGGGGGCGGCCATGGGATTAACGGGAGCCAGTCTGGCACGGGCGTGTGGAACCTGGGCTTGCGCTACGGCATCGTGATTACCTCGCCGCACGGGCCGGGATTCCTGCGGGGGCAATTGGAGTACGCGCTGGATGCCGTACCGGCGTGGGCCATTGTGCAGAGTACGAATACGGCGTACGGAGCAGGCGTGAATCCGTTTGCGTTCAAGTGGATCCTGACGACGCCGAAAAAAGTGAAACCGTATTTCGAGATTGAGGGCGGGACGCTGTTCACGAACACGAAGGTGCCCGAAGGGACTTCGCACGTGAACTTCACGTCGAGCGGGGCGTTGGGCGCGCACATATTGGGCGAGAAGCACAATTGGACGGCGGAAGTGCGTTTCATGCACATCTCGAATGCGGGGATATCCAACCCGAACCCCGGGATCAACACGATTCAGGTGCGAATTGGGTGGGGGGAGTTCCGGAAGTGAGGGTGTAAAGGGAGTAAATGAGGTGAAGGAAAAGTGTGCAACCACTTGCGCGAAAAAACCGGCCCCACTCCAAGCGAAGCAAGGCGGGCATGCCAGAAGAGATTGCGATTCGAGTGGAAACTGAGATTGACAGGCGGGGCAGAGAACCATAAAGTGGCGGCGCAACCCCAAATGACGGCCACAGGCGACAGGAAACCTTTTTGATCGAGCGAATTTTTCGTTTACAGGAAAACCAGACCAGCGTGCGGCGCGAATTGCTGGGTGGGGTGACCACGTTCGTCACCATGGCGTACATCGTGGTGGTGAATCCACAAATATTGGCACAGGCGGGCATGCCGGCGGACGGCGTGGTGTTCGCGACATGCATAGCGGCGGCCGTGGCGACACTGGTGATGGGCCTTTACGCGAATTATCCGATCGCCATGGCACCGGGGATGTCGTTGAACGCGTATTTCACGTATTCGGTGTGCCTGGGGATGCACGTACCGTGGCCGACGGCGCTGGGAGCGGTGTTTTTTTCGGGCGTTTTGTTTGTGCTGTTGACGGTGACGAAGGTGCGCGAGCAGATCGTGAACAGCATCCCGCACGGGTTGAAGCATGCGACGGCGGGCGGGATTGGGATGTTCATTGCGTTCGTGGGATTGCGGAGCGCGAAACTTGTTGTGATGAATCCGGCGACGTTTGTGGGCTTGGGCAAATTTTCCGACCGCGAAGTGCAAGCCGCTTGCCTGGGAATCGTGTTGACGCTGGTGCTGATGGTACGGCGCGTGAATGGCGCAATCCTGCTGGGAATTCTGGGGACAACGCTGTTTGGGATTTTCCGGGGACTGGCGCACTGGCCATCGGCGGTGCTGGCGATGCCCCATCCTTCGGCAACGTTCCTGAAACTGGATTTGCGGGGCGCTTTGCATCTGGGGCTGGCGGAGATCATCTTCATTTTTCTGTTTGTGGATTTATTCGACAACGTGGGGACGCTGGTGGGCGTGTGCGAACAAGGTGGTTTCGTCAAGAATGGGAAGATTCCGCGGGTGGGCCGCGCACTGCTGGCGGATGGCGTGGGAACGGTGTTCGGTGCGTTGACGGGGACTTCGACGGTGACGAGCTATATCGAGAGCGCGGCGGGTGTGGCGGCGGGTGCGCGCACGGGATTGAGCAACGTGATGGTCGCTGGGCTTTTCCTGGTGGCGATGTTTTTTTCGCCGGTGGCCGCGGCGATTCCGGGATTTGCGACGGCGCCGGCCCTGATACTGGTGGGTGCGCTGATGACGGAATCCATGGCGCAGGTAGACTGGAAGGATTTCACCGAAGCGTTTCCGGCGTTTGTGACGCTGGTGGCCACGCCGCTGACGTTCAGCATTGCGACGGGGTTGAGCCTGGGGGTGATTTCGTACACCGTGGCGAAAGTGGCGGCGGGAAAATTCCGTGAAGTGGGATTACTGCTGTGGATCCTGACGATTGTGTTTGTGCTGCGATACATCTATATGGCTGCGGAATAAAAATCGGTGAGCACACGCGGGAATATAACGGCGGGGACAGCGAACCAGGATTAGAAGAAGATGGTGCCCAAGAGAGGACTCGAACCTCCACGACCTTGCGGCCACTAGCTCCTGAAGCTAGCGCGTCTGCCAGTTCCGCCACTTGGGCACAAGCGCCATAAATCGAGGCAGAGTCAATTTTGAGGCCCGCGAATAGGTTTGTCAACGAAGCTGGACTGGGCCGAAGCCTGAGCGCTGCTCAGCGGCCGAGGAATGAGCGGGCCAAGCCGAAGGATCGCCATAGGGGTGGCTTGAACAAGGCAAGCGCCCTTGCGACGTCGCAGGTTGCCAGGTAATTGGGCACGGGTCCGAATTCCGGATCGAAGGCAGGCTGAGTGTCCGAAAGAAGTCGCACGCCGGTAAAGTGTCCCTGGATCCCAAAGAGGGAATAACCAAAGGATTTCAACAATTCTTGGGAGGGAGCTGGAAAAGGCGCTTCCTCTTCGAAGACGATATCGCGAACAGCGTGCTTTTGAAGTAGACGAGTCATCCCCTGGAGTATGGAAAGTTCAGATCCCTGCACATCCATTTTCAAGACACCGACGCGGGCGTGTTCACCAAGAATGCTATCCAGATTTTGAATGGGAACTTCGATGGTTTGATGATTGGGAGCGGCATCGGCCGTTTCAGCAATCCACGCCGTTCCGCGATTGCTGCGGAACCAGTCAGCGGTATTGAGCGAAGCCTTGCCGGTTAACCTCCCCAAGGCAGTTTCGTGGAGTAAAAAGGAACCGCAGCGGAGATCTTTTTTCCAGAGGGCAACGTTTTCCTTGAGGGACTCAAAAACCTGAGGATGTGGCTCAAAGGAATGGACCGTGCCCTTGGGACCAACGCGGAGACCGAGAATGCTTGTGGTGTAGCCGATGTTGGCTCCCGCGTCGATCGTCACGTCACCAGGTTCGGTTAGTCGCCAAAGAGTCTCTGTCACTTCCGGTTCGTACAAGCCCTCAGCGGCGATATTGTTGCCCACGGCTTCATGGAGATTAATATTGATGGGCAAGCCCCAGGGAAGTGTCACAAGAGCTTCTTCCCTTGAGCGCCAGAGATACTCCAGCCGCAATCGCCTCAGGATTTGCAGTGGCTGAAAGAAGTAGGGAGGGCTGGCAATGCGCAGAATGCTTCTGGGCGTTAGCATCGTATTGATTCGCAACTATTCTAACCGCAATCCCACGCCCCCAGCAGAGCCGTTCTCTTTGTTCTGGGGGTCGCTGGTTCCGAGAAATAGGAAGAGCTCGTAATGTAGTCCTTATGACTCCCTGAGGACTTTCCGATAGCCATTGCGCGAGGCTGTTGGTGTGGAGTGAGGTCTCTTGTGCCGCAGAGGTGGGGAAGGCGGCAAAGGGCTGATCGCTCAACTTGAGAGTGCGTCATGGCGCTGGTTGTTTTGGAAACGATTTGCGTGCTGGCTTGTGGTTTCTTCCTTTATGCTCTTCGGCAAAGGGTACAAGAAGGGAAGAGCCAAGCTACCTGTGGGCCCGCGAAGGTTGTTGAGTGCAGATGGAGGGTGAGAGAGCGCGAGCGAGAATAGTGAGTTTCCGGAGGCATCCCAGCAGGGGAGAGAAACGAGCGAGCGCCGAATCGGGTCGCAGACGGTGCGAGCGGGAGGCCCATGAGAGGATTGCTAGGGCTTCCGCCGCGTGGGAATGAGTCTGGAAAGAAGACGGCGATAGATCCATCGGTGGGACTGCCCAAGGTCCCTTAAGCCATAGAAACAAAAGGCGTAAGCTTGCGCCCCGTGGAGTCCGATCAGGCCGATAGGCGACGCGCGTGGCCGCGTATGTTATTGATAGACAATAGAGATAATTAGTATTTTCAACGGCTGACGGGCCACCGGTATTGGCGGGTGGTTGGCCCGTGGTACCCCCTAGTATTCCCCAAACAGAGTGCTATACTGCGCGCAGAATAAGGTCGGGCCGCTCCGAACCCATCGGGGCACCGCGTACTGGTTCCAATCGGAGGTTCCCATGGAATCCGTAGAATCTGTGCTGCAGGGACCAATCCTGTATCTTCTAATCGTGTGGGGAGTCGTCACCGCCATCTTTCTGGCTTTGGTTGCCTGGCGGAGCGTACTCACCAGCCATGAGGACGATCAAATCTTCCTGGATTCCTCGGAAGACCTGATGGCGAAAGAACAGAAAGAATTGGTCAGCAAGATCAACTCGCTCTCCAAGCCCATTCTGACGAGCGGAATCACTTCCGGTGTTCTGCTGTTGTTGATTGCCGGAATCTTTGTGTACCACGGCCTGAAGAATTTCTAAGCGCGCGTGGGTGAGCGTGAAGCCCGAGGAGTGACTCAGGGTTTTGCGGGTGATGGAGGCATAGGAGTAGTATTCGCAGGAGAGACCGGCTGAGAAGCCGTGACAAGGGAGGTGTGGTTGTGGACCACCACCCAATTGCCATCGCGTTTTTCAAAGACGAGTGTGGTTTGACCTTGAGCGCTGCCGGGCTGTCCATCTACTACCGCTGAAAAATCCCACTGATAGCAGGCCCAGGCGAAATTTCCCGCCAGGCGCACGAGTGTGTTTGTGCGGTCGAGACGAACCTGCTGGGTGCGCGCGCGCTGAGACTTGTACTGCGCGAGGTAGTTTTCCCAGCCGACGACCGGGGGAGCCCATAGGCCGCTGACGACGCTGATGTCGTCGGCAATGCACTTGTGAAGCTTTTCCGTGTCACCCACTTGCCAGGCGCCCAGCATCTCGGAAATGAGGTAGTCAATCTTCTGCTCATCGGGAAGACCCATCTTGTTGGCGTCGGAGGTGGGTGATGGGGCTGATTGGGTGTCATCGTTCTTTTTTTTCTTTTGGGCGACGGCGGTAGAGGCCAGGGCCAGGCTCAGACCGAGGATGAGGGAAAAAGAAAGGCCGCGAGAAAGAAGGCTGTTGGCGCGGGAGTAGTTGGACGTGCGTTTCATGCTCGATCGCTCCTGGATAATAGGTCGCGCCAGAAAATCATAAGGAAAACGCGGCGCGCCGAATCACTGAGATGGCTGTTAGTGCTGAGCAGGATGAGCATAGCGCACTGGGATGGAGCGGGTAGGGGAGTGTGTCTAGTTGGTCTATTGGGTGGCGGCGTGCTTTTGGGTGCGCGAGGCGCTGACGAGATTGACGAAGAGGCGATAAGCGCCGGAGTTGCCTTCGGGCAATTGGCGGAAAAAGGAGAGACCAGTGTAGATGTAGGTGCCTTGGCCGTAGCGTGTGTAGACCAGGCTACCATTCAGATCGGATTCGCCGGGGTCGTGCATGGCGAGAAGCGGCGTGTAGCGGGAATCGAAGGTGCTCCAATAATAGAGGCCACGCTCCTGGACCCAATTGTTGAAATCGGCGGCGGTGATTTTGTTGGGAGCATTAAGCAGCGGATCGTTGGGCTGGAGAAATTTCACTTCGGCGGTTTCATCGGTGGTGCGGGGAGTTGGGCTGCCGATTTTTGCGGGATAGGGAGCGGGCTGGAGTTTGTCCCAGACGGAATCGCGGTTGTATTGGACTACGAGCGTGCCGCCATTGGAGACGTAGTCAAGGAGGCGCTTGTTGGCGCCGGGTAACTCGGGACGTAGTTCGTAGGCGCGAACGCCGACTACGATGGCATCGTATTTGGAGAGATCGCCGAAGTTGAGAGCAGTGGCGTCGAGCAGATCCACGTTGATGGCGAGGCGTTTCAGAGCGTCGGGGATGGGTTCGCCCTCGGCGGAGATGTAGCCGACGTGGAGATTGGGCGGGACGTTGATGTCGAAGGCGTGGACGATGCATTGGGCGGGCTCGCTCCAAAGGATGCTGGGCATGGAGGGGAGCGGCTCTAGGGAGGTGGAGAAGGTTTCGTCGCCGCGCTTGGCGTAGGCGGTGATGGTGAAATTGCCGGGAGCGAGATTGGCCGGCGGAGTGACGGTGAATTTGGCGTATTGGTCGGCGATGCCATCGAAGGTGAGATCGACGGGAGAGGTGGTTTGCAGGCCATCGGGGACGTTTAAGCCGACGGTGACTTTTGCAGCTTTGGTGGAATAGGATTGGACGCGGAGGAAGACGTCGAAGGGCTTGTGCTCAATTCCGAGAGCCTCAATCACTTGCACGGGCTCAACCGCTAAGGCGTACGCAGGGACCAGACGCACTGGAATACGCGTAATGTGCGTTGATGAGGCGAAGGGGAAAAGCACCGGGGCGTTTGTAGATAGTGAGTGTGTTGAATCGATCGGCTGCTTTAGAGTCACGGAAATAAGAGATGAGGATTCTGGAGTGAGCCCTTGAATTGCGGGTGGGACTTCCAGCGAGTCCATGGGCATCTTCGATACAGTCACGCTGAACTTTAATCCAGATTGCGGCGTGCCCGATGTCGCGCTATAGAATCTGCCGTCAGCCCAAACTTGCACAGGGCCCTCAATCGGGCATTGAACCATTGGCCGACAGCTGTAATAGACAGTGAAAGAAAAGGGTTCGCCTGCGACAAGTTCGCTACTCTCGGCAGAAGCATGGAAAGAAAAGTCCGCGGCTGCAAGCTGTGCCCTCGCGATACGCCCAAGTAGTATGCGTAACTCGAAGTCCGCTCGTTCTTCGTCCACTGATCGGATTGCGGATGATCTGTCGGCCGGAAGGAGGCTGGCGATTGATTTCGCAGCTTGCGAACTGTGATTTGCTGCGGAGACAAAATCCAAAGCCAAGGCAGCCTTCCGCGCCAGATTCAACTCTTCATCAGCATTGGCAAGCGCCTCGCATCTTCCCGAATGTGCCCGGCAATAGGTTCCAGTCTTCGGACCAAAAAGCAATGGAAGAGAAACGTTCAAACTGTCGGGGTCGATGGTGCCTTCACCTTCTTTTTGCAACGAGATCGGTCGGCGCAAGAACGGTGAGTTGAGGAAACCCGCGATCCCCTGGGTGCGGTGGTTCACGAAGGCGTCGAGCCCCAATTCCCGCCAGGACTTACCATACAGAGGGGAAATGTCGTCGAGGGGCAGAGTGTACGCGTAGGCGCTGGGCTTATCAGTGAAACGATCAAGCGAAAGAATTTGCACCCCTGCTGAGCCATTCGACCACGGAGGGAGATGGAAATCCTCTCCGGGAAACGCCTTGGGATCGGCGGCGAGGGCGACGGCTTTGGGGGTCCAGAGGCCGGAGACTTGGTGGTGGCCATGGCCGCCGTGGACGCCGCCCCAGTGGTTGATGACGATGTTGGGGCGGAATTCGCGGATGACGCGGACCATATCTTCGAGGACTTGATCGCCCCAGATTTTTTCGGTTTCTTCGGGAGTTTTGGAGTAGCCAAAATCGCGGGCGCGGGTGAAGTAGAGCTTCACGCCATAGCCTCGCGTGGCGGCGAGGAGTTCCTGGGTGCGGATTAGGCCGAGTTGCGGAGCTTGTTCGGGACCGAGAGCGTTTTGGCCGCCTTCGCCGCGGGTGATGGAGAGTAGGGCCACATCGGCGTGGAGTCCGCGGGCTAGATAGGTGAGGACGGCGGCGCTTTCGTCGTCGGGATGCGCGGTGATGTAGAGGATGCGCGTGGTGACGCGGGCGCTGTCGATGGCCTCGATGGTTTCGGGGAGGCCGGGGCCGGTTCCAGGGGCTGGGGGAAATTGGGCTGCGGCCGGCGGAACGTGCAGCAGCGCGAGGAGAAGAATTGGCGCGAATGATATTCGGAAACGCAAAAAGCCTCCCTGACTGAAGCGAGGAATCGCTTTTTAATCGTAATCCAAGAAAGAGGGATTCATCGCACAAAACCCGTGCGATGCAAGACCGTTCCTCCCTCCGCACACTCCGTTCGGAATGACGGAGTGATGCTCTTTCCCCGTCTGAAAAACCTTGCCCCCGAAGGCCATTTTACTTAGAAGGCTCCTGGACATTGTCCGCGGGCTGCACGACGGGCGCGAAAGGCCATTGTCGCATTACGCTGGACCAAACGAGAAATGCGGAAATGCCCAGGGCGATTTCCAGCAAACCCCACTTGCGAGCCGCACCCGTCTGCCAGAAGAGCCACGCGTAACAGAGCATGGTGAGCACTGCCGGGAGCGGGTAAAGCCACATCTTGAACGGCAACTTGTCTGAACCCCAGTGGCGGCGCAGCAGAATGACGCCAATGGACTGGCCGATGAATTGGATGATGAGGCGCATGGCCAAGATACCGATTATGGCCGTTTCCAAATTCAGCACGATGCTGAAGGTAAAGGCCAGGGCGCCGAGCGCCAGCAGGGAGACGTGCGGGAAATGTTTGGTTGGATGCACTCTGGCGAAAATGGGGAAGAAGTTGCCGTCGAGCGCGGCGGAATAAGGAACGCGGGAGTACCCCAAAAGCAACGAGAAGACGGAAGCAAGCGCGATCCACAAGACCATCCAAGTGACGATATGGGCGGCGCCCGAGCCGTAGAGTTTTTCAACGAAGAGACTGGCGATGAAGGGCGAATTCTGCGCTTCGCGCCAGGGGATGACGCCGAGGAGGCTGGTCTGCATAGCGAGATACAAAACGGTAATGCCCAGGATGGAGAGAAAAATGCCGCGCGGAATATTTTTCTCGGGATTACGGATTTCGCCGCCGAGATTGCAGACGTTGTAGTAGCCCCAATAGCTGTAAACGGTGTTGACCATGGCGGCGCCGAGCCCCGCGAACCAGAAGGAATTAAGATGGAATGCGCCGGGAGGAAAATCGAAGGCGAGTTTGGGATCGAAATGACGGATGCCGCCCCAGATGAGCCAGAGCATCGTGCCGACGACGCCGACCCAGAGCAGTACGGAAATTTTGCCGATGGTCTGGATGCGCCGGTAAAGGAGCACCACCAACAAGATAACAAGGCCGCCGGAAATGGCTTTGGCTTCCCATTTCGTCAGTGCATGTAGATAGCCCACATAGTGGGCAAAACCGATGGAGGCGGAAGCGACGGAAAGCGGAGCCGCAACAAAGACCTGCCACACAAACAGAAAGGACATCAGGCGGCCCCAGCGCGCGGGTCCGTAGGCTTCGCGCAAGAAGACGTAGGTGCCACCAGCCTTGGGCATAGCCGCGCCGAGTTCCGACCAGACAAAGCCATCGAGCGTGGCGAGAAAGGCGCCTGCCAGCCAAGCGATTAATGCTTGTGGTCCGCCCATGGCCTTGATTACCAGGGAACTGACGACAAAGGGGCCAATGCCGACGATCTCAATCATGTTGAGAGCGACAGCTTCTTTCAGGCCGAGGCCACGCTCCAAGGCGGGCTGTGAAGAGACAGTGTTCAAGTGTGCTACCGGAATAAGTGTGCGTTGCGAGAATAACAAATACGCAGGAGAGCCCCAACCGGTCTGACAAAGATTGTGCGAAGAGATGCGGGATGACACGCCGAGGCAAGTTGTGTGTTTGAGCAACCCAGGGCTTGCTAGCTACTGTGCAAAGGCGGCGGGGGCTAAGATTGGCTTGATCACCCGCGAACCTCTCTTGCGGGTGTGACGGCGCATCCAGTCCCGGAGTTCAACCACAGCCGTCGACTTACCCTTCCGAAAAACATACGGCGAGTTGCCTGGCCACTGAGCATTTGCCTCAGGGGCGGATACGGATTGCAATGCCTACTCTGGCGCGCACTCACGAGCATGAATCGACGAGGTATTCGTCTCAGAAAATGTATGCGATCGCAGCACCAACGATTTGCGTGAGCGGAATGTTCTGGTTGTTTTCGCGCAACCTGTTTGCGAGCGATTTCCTGCCGCACCAGTATTGCCTGGCGGGTGATCGCGCGCTCCTGTGGACCCACGCGATCGCGGATTTGGTGATCGGCATGTCCTACGTGGTAATTTCCGGGGTCATGTTGTGGTTGCTGCGGCAGGCGAAAGGGAAACTTCCGTTCCCTAGGATCATCTGGTCCTTCGGAGCGTTTATCACGAGTTGTGGCGTGACACATTTTCTGGAGGTGGTGACGTTGTGGACGCCCCTGTATTGGCTGTCGGCAGCCAGCAAAGTGCTAACGGGAATAGCGTCCACAGCAACCTGCCTCGTGCTGATTTTCCATGCGCGAGCCATTCTGAATTTTATAGAGGAGAAGAGCGACATCGCCCTGCTGCGCGGGAACGAGAGGTTTCGCGCGCTGGTGGAGTCAGCGCCGATGGCGGTGATTGGAGCCGATTGCGAGGGCAAGGTCACTTCCTGGAATCCGGCAGCGGAGCGAATTTTTGGCTGGAAAAAGGAGGAAGCTCTTGGCGTGTTTGCTAGAAGCGTTCCACCCGAGAAAGAAGAGGAAGTATTCCAATTGTTGGCGCGCACGGTGGATGGCCAGGTGACTACGGGACTGGAAAGCGTGCGGATCACGCGGGAGGGCGAGCGCTTGCCGGTCAGCATATCAACTGCTCCGATTTACGATGAAAGGGGCAAGCTGACAGGAATAATGGTCACGCAGGAGGACATTCGAGAACGCAAACGCATCGAGCGGGAGTTGCAAGAAAAATCAGCTACACTCGCTGCGGTCACGGGTTCGCTGAACACTTTTCTCGAAAGCGGGGATTGGGGCGCCGCCAGCCAGCAGCTACTTTCGTTTGCGCTGCGACAGACGCAAAGCGAATACGGGTTTCTGGGAGTTGTGATGGACGGGCCGGTATTACGGGTTCTTGCGCACCAGGGGGTGCATTGGGATAAAGAGGATTCGCGGGAGCTTTACGAAAACAAAATGACGGATTACGTAAACTGCGGGTACTTCGAAATCGCCCACGAACAAAACCTGTTGGGAGAAGTGATCCGCAAGGGCAGAACGATCGTTTGCAACGAGCCTTCCAGCGAGCCGGGTTCGAAAGGAGTACCGGCGGGTCATCCACCCCTGCATGCGCTCCTCGGCGTCCCAATTTATAAGGGCGGGGAAATCGTAGGACTGATTGCCGTAGCCAATCGGCGGGGAGGCTACAGCGGGGATGAATTGCGCTCGCTGGAAACGATGTCGCAAGCCACGGGGGTGCTCTACGATAACTACCGGCAGAGCCTGCAGAAAGCAAAACTGGAGCAGGAGCACGCGAATTTGGAGACGGAGTTTCGCCAGGCGCAGAAGATGGAAGTGCTGGGGCAGTTGGCGGGCGGGATTGCTCACGATTTCAACAACATGCTCATGGTGCTGACGGTTTCCTCCGAACTGCTGGAAAGCAATTTGCCGGCGCATTCCCCGGGCAAACGTTACCTGGACCAGATCCAACGGACTACGGAACGCGCTGCAGCGATCACGAAGCAGTTGTTGGCCTTCAGCCGTAAGCAAATACTGGCCGTGCGCCCCACGGACCTTCACGAAGCGCTGACAGACAGCGAGTTCATGCTGCCGCGTTTGTTGGGGTCGGATGTGGAATTGACCTTTAAACATGAAGCGGCGCGTTCTTGGTTGCGTGCCGATGCAACGCAACTGGAGCAAGTGATCGCCAATCTGGCCATCAATGCCCGCGATGCCATGCCGGGTGGAGGAAAGCTGACGATTTCAACGTACAACAGCAATTCGGTGCCTCCGGATGCCAGTTTGGCACGCGGCGGCGCGCCGCCGGGCGGCTGGCTGATTCTGGAAGTGAAGGATACCGGTCATGGAATGGATGAGCAGACGAGAAGTCGCATTTTCGAGCCATTTTTCACGACGAAGCCCGTGGGCAGAGGCAGCGGGCTCGGGCTTTCCACGGTGTACGGCATCGTGCACCAGTTTTACGGGCACATTCACGTTGAATCACAGCGCGGCGTGGGCACGAGTTTTCAATTGTACTTTCCGGTTTGCGAGGCTGCAGAGACAGAAAAATCGACTCCTGCGATCCCGGTCGAGCCGAATGCCGGAGGAGAGAGCCAGACATTGACAATACTGATTGCGGATGACGAATCAGGCTTGCGGCAGGCGCTGGCCGAATTCTTGCGGATGGCCGGGCACAACGTGATGGACTCTCACAATGCGCTGGACGTCCTGGAAATGGCCCGGCGGCACAAAGGGGGCATTGACGTACTGTTGACGGACATCGTGATGCCAGAACTTCGCGGCACGGATTTGGCGCGGCAGGTGGCGGAACTCTTTCCAGACATTCAAGTGATCTACATGTCTGGTTACGCGGCAGGGTTTCCCGAGACACAGATTCCCTCGGACGCCGCTTTCCTGCAGAAACCATTTCGTTTTGCAACCTTGCTCGAACAGCTTAAACTCATCCAACGGAAGCCCTGAAGGCCCGGCCGGCTTCTGAATGGGCAAATGGTGCGCTGGATTGCAGCAATACTTATTTTCTCGACGCTGAATCTTCCCTGTGTGGCCCTGCCGCCAACGAGTCTTGGCGGACTTTCTCTGCCGCCCGATACGACGAAGATACTTGAGAGCATCTATTCGGGGCGACCAGACCTGGCGATACCTGAAGCGCGGCAACTTGAAAAAGAGCAACCCAATCATCCGCTGGGTTATTTGCTAGAAGCGGAAGCGTTATGGTGGGGGATTTGGTGCACGTCGGCCGAATTCAAATATGGGATGACGATGGCGCGGCATCGGGAGAAACGAGCAACTGACCAGGCGTATCTGAATCTGGCGGCAAAAGCCTATGTGCTTGCCGAGGCGCAGCTGAAACAGCACGAGACGGGAGAGATGCACTTGTACGCCGCGATGGCAGATTCGCTGCAAGCGCGGCTTTACGGACTGCGCTGGGAGAACAGGGCCACAGCGCGAGCCGGAGTGCGCGCGCGGGAACATTTTCTACGCGCATTGGCGCTGGACCCGTCTTTGGCGGATGCGTACCTGGGATTGGGGTTGTACAACTATTATGTGGACACACTTTCGACGATGGCGCGCATCCTGCGATACGTCATGGGCATACCGGGCGGTTCGAAGGAAGAGGGAATACGGCAACTGCACCTGGCGATGCTGTACGGGCAGTTGACACCGCCAGTGGCGCGGTTCTATCTGGCGATCAACCTGCACAATTACGATCAGCGGTATGAAGAGGCACTGCAGGTACAGCGGCCGCTGGTGGAAGAGTATCCGCAAAATCCATTGTTCCAACTGGCGATAGGCGATTTGTACGCGAAACTAGGGAGAAAGGCGCAGGCGCTGGAAGCATACCGCGCAGCGGCGGCATCCCCGAACATGGCGGATCCGGAATGCCATACAAAGGTGCAGTCCCTGGTACATGCCGCGTTGGCAGCCCTAAGTGGAGCGGCCTTGCCGGGGGATTGAGGGACTTTCACTCGGAGCCGGGGTGAGCAATAATAGGAAAGGGAAGATTTGTGTTCCGGCACCGCGTCCTTCTGGATCCCCGGGGCGGGTCAACGCGGGCGGCTGTATTTGCATCTCAACCCAATCAGAAGCGCCTAAGGCTTTTTCTTCCTCTCATGGGGGAGAAAGTTGGCGCAGCACACTTGTCTTCGGGTGAAGGAGAGTTCATGAGGCAGTCTAGGAAAGCACTTGGCATCGCGCTGTTCGTGATGGGATTGGCGGCCGGGTGCGACGATTACAACACCTCCATCCAAAACCCCACGGGAGCGTCGATCCTGACTCTCGCGCCTTCGGGGGTAGTGTTCGGCAGCCCTAGCTTCACGATTACAGTGAACGCGTCGAGTATCAATGGATTCCAAACGAACTCGGTTGTGGAATGGAACGGGACGAAACTCGTTTCGAGCTATGTGGATACGCAAACGATTACCGCAGTGGTGCCAGCCAGCTATGTGACGAAAGTGGGCACAGCGTACGTGGATGTGTACGCGCCGCAATCCGGTACGGGGATGAACGGACTATCGAATTCGATTGCGTTTTTGATTTATGGCGCACCCAATCCTGCTCCGACGGTCACGTCCGTGACGCCAGACACGGCTTCGGCATGCACCAGCAATTGTGCGAACGCTTCCGTGAAGGTCACGATCGCGGGTTCTGATTTTCTGACCAATTCCACAAATGGCGCTTCGACAGTGCAGTTCACCGGCGTAGCCACGAATGAGAAACCGACTACGATCAATACCACCAGCATCTCCGCCACCCAGATCGTGGCGGAGATTCCAGGAACCATGCTGATGGATGCCGATGCCAGCGCGCAGATCAGCGTCACGAATCCGCCGAGCGGAGTCTGCATCGCCTATTGTCCTGTGCTTGGCGGTGGAATCAGTAGTCTGCCGTTTACGATCACAGGCGGAGGTGCGGCGGCGGTGGAAGAGACACCGGCGCTAAGCCAGGATGGACGTTACGTGGCGTTTTCCGCGCAAGAAAACCAGATCACACAGATCATGTTGCGGGATACTTGCCTGGCTGCGCCAAACGGATGCACGCCGAACACGAAAGTAATTTCGGTGGCCGCGGATAATTCGCCGGGGAACGCGGACAGCCATACACCGGTAATCAGCGCGGATGGGCGGTACGTTGCTTTCAGCTCGGCGGCGACAAATCTCTTGGAAGGTGCGCCGGCGGGACGCCAGGTCTACCTGCGAGACACGTGCGCGGGAGCGCCTCCGGGTTGCAAGGCGATAACGACGCTGGTTTCGACTGATCCGGGTGGGGCGCTGCTAGGCACGGAGAGCGTCTTTCCTTCGATCAGTTCATCGGGGCGCTACGTTGTGTTTCTGGCGATCACACCGAGCCAGGAGCCGGCGCAGGGAAAACTGCCCGCGGCCGGGGCTGTTTCAGTTTCGCCCAACAGTGGCCTGCGCCAGGTGTTCCTGCGAGATACTTGCGTGGGTGCGACGAACTGTACGCCTAAGACGACGCGCATCTCACTCGCGCCAGGGGATACGCCTGCGAATTCAAACAAACCCGTGGGACCGGCGCTGAGTGGTCTGGCCAAACAAGTGGCACTGGCGGACGGCAAGAGCGCGACGGTGTTCACGTCCACGGTGCCGGTGGACGATCAGCTATTTCTCGCACTCCCACAAGATCCCAAGTAAGAAGAGAATCTAGGGCGCGATGGCTTGGCCGTTGTGCCCTTGCAGTTGTATCTTTCAGCTGTCCTCCGGTGGAATTTCCTTGCCCAAATGATGGCAGGCAGACTTTTAGTTGAAGCGCACTTTGATGTCTGGGCGCTTTTCCAGGTGCACGGATTCGATAAAGCGCACTTGACGTTCATCCAGGGTCAGAATCATTGACGAGGTGCGCACGCCCTCGCCGAAAAAGCGCACGCCCTTGAGTAGATTGCCGTCGGTAACGCCGGAACAGGCGAAGATCATTTTCTTGCCGGGCGCCAGGTCTTCCGTGGAATAGATGCGCTTCGGATCTTTCACACCCATGCGGGCGAGGCGTTCATGATGCTCGGGCTTGCTGACGACGAGGCGGGCCAGAATCTGGCCATTCAAGCAGCGAAGCGCGGCGGCTGTGAGCACACCTTCGGGAGCGCCGCCCGTGCCCATGACCATGTGTACGCCGGTGCCGACGACAGCGGCGGAAATGCCGGCGGAGAGGTCGCCATCACCGATCAGGCGGATGCGTGCGCCTGCCGCGCGGATTTCCTCGATGAGTTTTTCGTGACGGGGGCGATCGAGAACAATGACCACGAGATCTTCGACATCGCGGTCGAGGCGATTGGCGACGGCGCGCAGATTGTCGGCAACGGGTGCGTCAAGTTCGACGGCACCCTTGCAAGCGGGACCAACCACAATCTTTTCCATATACAGATCGGGCGCGTGAAGCAAGCCACCCTTTTCACTGGCGGCGAGAACGACGATGGCGTTGGGTGCGCCCGTGGCGCAGAGGTTGGTGCCTTCGAGGGGGTCCACGGCGATGTCCACGGCGGGAAAGAGGGCTTTGGGGGCGTGAGTGGCTAGGCCAACCTTCTCGCCGATGTAGAGCATG
>CAYOOS010000009.1:0-26847 GCA_964405585.1 uncultured Acidobacteriaceae bacterium
TTCGCTAAAGGAATGACTCCCGAAATGTTCAAGGAACTCCAGTCCGTCATCGGCATGGCAAATGAAACGAACAAACTTGTCACCGGCTACCAGGTTGCGATAGACCAGCGTTTCCTTGCCCCTCTTATTCCCAACCAGTAGCCAATTCTCACCAGCGCCATACGATGAGACGGTGTTCTTCCAGGTCCTGCTCATCATTGACACGCGGATCTACGTCTCCGATACTGGTTTTCTATGAACACCTATCTTCTGGCGTTCGCCTTGATACTGATGCATCCGTTCGCCTTGCCATGCGCAGCTTCTACTGGCTCCGCGGCCCGGCCTCAAGCTCTCCCTCAAAGAGAGCTCTATCCTGCCAACGCCGACGCCAAAACGGAAATCGTAGAAGCTCTCCATTCCGCCTCGCCCGCACACAAACGTGTTCTTGTCGTCTTCGGCGCCAATTGGTGCTTCGATTGCCATGTCCTCGACGAGTATTTTCACAGCCCTGACATCGCCCCCACGGTACAAAGATATTTCGAAGTCGTTCATGTGGACATCGGCCATGGCGAAAAAAATGGCGACCTCGCCCAAAAGTATGACGTGCCCCTCAAGCGCGGTATTCCCGCCATTGCCGTCCTCGATTCCAGCGGTAAGCTCCTCTTCAGTCAGAAGCAGGGAGAATTTGAAGCCGCCCGTTCACTGCCCGCTGCCAACATCCTCGCCTTCCTCAACAAGTGGAAATCCCCATCACGCTGATCGTCCATCGTTGACAGCCGCCTCCTTCACGGCAATACTCGTCTACGATGATTGGACTCTTGCGTGGCCGCCTCCTGGAAAAGCGGCCCAATCAGGTTATCCTGGACGTCGGCGGCGTCGGCTATCTCGTCGCCGTGCCTCTTTGCACTTTCGCCGCTCTCGGCGAACTGCATGCTGAAGTCACCCTTCTTATCCACACGCATGTCCGCGAAGACGCCCTCTCCCTCTATGGTTTTCTTTCCGCTCGCGAAAAGCATCTTTTTGAACTGCTCCTAGGCGCTTCCGGCGTCGGCCCCTCGCTCGCCCTAAAGATTCTTTCCGGCATGAATGTGGAAGAACTTGTGCCCGCCATTCGTGGCGGTGATCTCGCCCGCCTGACGAAGATTCCCGGTGTTGGCCGCAAAACGGCCGAACGCATGGTCGTCGAACTCAAGGACAAGCTCGAAGCCGTCACGATCGAATCCGAAAAACCCGCTCCAGCTTCGCCTGCGGGAGTCGAGGCCGACGTCAAGTCGGCTCTCATCAATCTCGGTTACGACGAACGCACTGCCGAAGCCGCAGTCGCTGATGCCCGCCGCCGCACGGGCCCTTCCGGCTTCGAACAACTTCTCCGTGTTACTCTGTCAGCGCTAAGCGGCCCGCAGACCCGATGAGCGTGAAAGCCACATGCAAGGATTGTCTTAAGGACAGGAACTGCGAAAGGCAGACCGGCGATCAACATTGGAGAACTAGCAGCCGATGATACGAAACATACTCTTGCTTCCTGGTCGCTGGTCGCTGGTCACTGATCGCTCCTAAAGCCAATGCCCAACATCCTACCCAAAAACCCTCGCATCGTCTCCGGCGCGCCGCTCGACGACGACGCTCGCCTCGACGCCAGTGTGCGCCCCAAGCGCCTCGCCGAATACATCGGCCAGAAACGCGTCAAGGAAAACATCTCTATCGCTATCGAAGCCGCCCGTTCGCGCGGCGAGGCCCTCGATCACGTGCTCCTCTATGGCCCGCCCGGCCTTGGCAAAACGACTCTCGCCCAGATCATTGCCAATGAACTCAATGTCCCCATCAAGACCAGTGCCGGACCGCTTCTTGAACGCAAAGGCGACCTGACCGCCATCCTCACTGCCCTCGAAAAAAAGGAAGTTTTCTTTCTGGACGAAATCCACCGCCTGCAGGCCGCCGTCGAGGAAGTCCTGTATCCCGCCATGGAGGACTTTCGCGTGGACTTGGTAATCGGCCAGGGCCCCGGTGCGCGCATCCATCCTTTTCATCTCAATCATTTCACGCTTATCGGCGCCACCACCCGTGCGGGCCTCATCACCGCGCCGCTGCGCTCCCGCTTTGGAATCGTGCATCGCCTCGATTTCTATACGCCTGAAGATCTGCTCATCATCCTTCACCGATCCGCCAAAATCCTGAATATCCAGATGGATGAGGCCGGGGCCGAGGAAATCGCCGGCCGTTGCCGCGGCACACCGCGCGTCGCCAATCGCCTGCTCCGCCGCGCCCGCGATTTCGCCGAAGTTCGCGCCAAAGGACGCATTACCCGCGAAGTTGCGCAGGACTCTCTGCGCATGCTCGGCGTGGACGAACACGGCCTCGACGAGGTCGACCGCAATCTTCTCCTCGCCCTCCTTGATAAGTACAATGGAGGCCCCGTCGGCCTCGGCACTCTTGCCGCCGCCCTAAGCGAAGAAGAAGACGCCATCGAAGAAATGTACGAGCCTTATCTCATGCAGATCGGCATGCTCGACCGCACACCCCGAGGCCGCGTCGCTACTCCCCGCGCCTACCAATACTTCGGCCGCGATCTCCCAAAGCGCCAGCCCCGATTGTTCTAACTCCGGGGCGGATACTAGTGTGGTCATTTAGCGCTGAGCTGCGACACAATAGGTGTCATTCCGAGCGAAGCGAAGAATCTGCTTTTTCTCTTTACTTACAACTGAAAACTTATAACTGACAACTGCCTCAATTGTGCTTCAGGAATTCTCCTTTTGTCCCTGTCAGCGAGTTGTCCAGTGTCTCGATAAACTTGTCTGCGTCAATAAAATCTCCCGACCATTTCTTCCACGGCTCCAGGATTTTCTCCTGCTTCATCTGCTCTATCGTCTTGTGCTCATCAATCGCCTTCTGCACCGCCGCTGAAGTTTCCTGCAGCATCTGCACAAACGCCCGTACATCGTCCAGGTTGGATAGCGCCCCGTGTCCCGGAATCACCTTCACGTCGGCAGGCAACATCGTTGTGGCTTTTTCCATCGCCGCGATCATCCCCTGTACGCTGCCGCCGCTCGCCACATCAATGAACGGAAACCCATAACGCACAAAATCGTCCCCCATGTGCACCACATTGTTCCTCGGAAAAAAAATCACGGCGTCGCCGTCCGTGTGACCGGCGGGAAATGCAGGGCGCGGATATCTTCGCTGTTCAAGTGCACCGTCACGTCGTGCTCGAAGGTGATTATGGGCAATGCCGCTTTTGGCGCCGGCGGATTATCCATCTTTATAGATCCCCCGTTGCCCGCTGGTCCGCCGGATTCCAGCCGTTTGCGCACGTTGTCCTGCGCAATTACCGTTGGGCCGGAATTCGCAAAGGGCACGTTCCCGCCCGTGTGATCTCCGTGATAATGCGTATTGATCACAAATCGCACGGGCTTGTCCGTAATCTTCAAATCTTTCAGAGCCGACTGAATCTTCTCCGCCAGTGGCGCATACTGGTCGTCCACAATCACGATCCCATCTTCGCCCACGGATGCTGCAATGTTCCCGCCTGCGCCCTCCAGCATGTAAATGTTTCCGGAGACTTTCGTTACCTTGATTTGCACCTTCGAATAATCCGCGTTCTGTGCTTGCCCGGCTCCGCACAGCAGCAAGGCCAAAGTAGATGCTGCCAACGTCATCCAACCGCGCACGCTCCAAAGTTTTTCGCTCATCACCTTACCTCCTCTTTCCACGCGCCGCATTCTATCAGCACTTGTTCACCGCTAAATTCTGGCGCGATCCACACTGAATACCGCCACCCGCATGGTCCATCTGTGTACGCGTCATTTTTTCCATATATTTCCGTACATGCGGGTAGTTGTTGTACGATATCGGGCGCGCCGAAGGAGAGACTTATGCCCATTATGTTTACGCTGAATGGAAATGCCACCACCGTCAACGTGGACCCGCAAATGCCTCTTCTGTGGGTGCTACGCGACACACTGAATATGACCGGCACGAAGTTCGGTTGCGGCATGGCCCTGTGCGGCGCCTGCACAGTGCACATAAATGGCGAAGCATCGCGCTCCTGCATCCTGCCCGTCTCCAGCGTCGAGGGGAAAAAGATCACCACCATCGAAGGTCTCTCTACCGACGGTTCCCACGCCGTTCAGAAAGCGTGGATCGAAGAAGATGTGCCGCAATGCGGATATTGCCAGAGCGGACAGATCATGTCTGCCGTGGCCTTGCTGGTTAAGAAACCGAATCCCACGGATTTGGAGATTGACGACGCCATGAGCGGCAACCTCTGCCGCTGCGGCACTTATCAGCGCATCCGCAAAGCGATTCACCGCGCGGCTAGTCTGCAAACCAGCCGCTGACGGCAGTTTGTACCTTCTCCCTTGATTCCCCCCGAAAATCTGTTCTAGCCACAAGGATGCCAATAGCGACAGAATGGGGCGTGCCCACAGCCGCCCTAATCCTCGCCGCTCTCACTCTGCTCATCTGGGTTGTCATGACGTTTTTTCGCGGAGCTTTCTGGCAACTCCGCGCATTTGACGATGATATTGCGCCGCACCCGACGCCAGCCGCTTGGCCGCGTGTTGTATGCGTGATGCCCGCGCGCAATGAAGCGGAAACGATTGCGCGTGCGGTCGCTTCGCTTGCAAAGCAAAACTATCCCGGTCCAATGCGCATTGTGATTGTGGATGATCAGAGCGAGGATGCGACCTCTACTTTGGCGATGGCCGCTGCACAGGAGGCAGGCGCAACCAATCGCGTGGAGATCATGCGCGGGGCAACCCTGCAGAGCGGCTGGACGGGCAAGATGTGGGCGCTGCAGCAAGAAATCGAGAGTCACACGCAGGATACGCCCGAGTATTTCTGGTTCACGGATGCGGACGTCGTGCATGCACCTGATACTTTGGCGCGCCTGGTCTCGCATGCGGAACAACAGCACGCGGACCTGGTATCTCTGATGGTTCTGCTGCAGGCGAAATCGTTTCCAGAACACTTGCTGATGCCACCCTTTCTCTATTATTTCCTGATGCTCTATCCACCGAAGTGGATTGAGGAGCCAAAGGCGAAAACGGCGGGCGCGGCAGGCGGCTGCATCCTGCTGCGCCGTACGGCGTTGGAGCGCATCGGGGGATTTGCGGCAATTCGCGCGGAGGTAATTGACGATTGTGCCCTGGCACGGGCCGTAAAACGCAGCGGCGGAGCAGTCTGGATGGGACTCACTAGAAGAAGCGTTAGCCTTCGGGAGTGCCGGACGTTCGCTGAGGTTCGCGACCTGATTGCACGGACGGCCTTCACCCAGCTCAAGTACTCGCCCTTGCTGCTGCTCGGCACGTTGGCAGGCATGCTGCTGACATACATTGCGCCGGTGGTTTTGACGTTTCACCCGCAACCCATGGTGTGGCGGATGGGCCTGGCAGCGTGGTTGTTGATGGCGGTGACGTATCTCCCGACGGTGAGGTTTTACGGGCTTTCGCCGCTCTGGGCGCCACTTCTTCCCGTCGCCGCGACGTTCTATGCCTATGCTACGTGGCTCTCCGCTGTGCGTTATTGGCTGGGCCGCGGAGGACAATGGAAAGGCCGCGCGCAAGCCGTCAGAGCTGCGCCTTAAGCAAGGGCGGTTGTTAAGTTACCGCTATCACCAATAGAGTCGCGTCGTCTTGAAACTTGCCCCCGCAAAAATCAGTAACTTGCGCGAGCACCAGGCGATTCAACTCAACTGCGGAACTCGCGCTGTTGGCTCTGGCGAATGCGGCGAGGCTATCTTCCCCGAACTCCTGCCCGAGAGTTCCTGCCGCTTCCGTGATCCCATCCGTGAACAGGAGCAATCTGTCCCCTCGATTCAGATTCACAAACGAATCCTCGTATTTCCAGGCGGGGAATACCCCAAGGACGGCCCCACCACCACGGAGACGTTGGCTCGAATCAGGAGAGACGAGCAGCGGAGCAGGATGGCCCGCGCTACAGTATTCAAAGGTTCGTTTGTCAGCGTCGAGAATGCCGTAAAAGAAAGTGACGAACTTGTCGGCTTCAATGTTTCCGCAGAGCACTGTGTTGACTCGGTTGCACATCCACGCAGGACTCTCCGAGTCGCGTGTAAAGGCCCGCACCATTGCCTGTATGTTGGCCATGAGCAAAGCAGCGGATACACCCTTTCCGACTACGTCGGCGATGCAAATCGCGATCCGGTTCTTGCCTAGCCGAAGCACATCGAAATAGTCGCCGCCCACCATCCGGGCGGGGCTCCAGGCGGTCGCGACCTCGAATCCTGTGAGCTGGGGAATGTCCTTGGGAAGCAGTGACTCCTGAATCTCACGGGCGCGCTCCAGGTCCTGATCCTGCTTCTCCAGTAGCGCGGCGCTCGCTTCGACCGACCGCTGCAGTTCCGCATTGCGCTGTTCGAGCCGTTTTTTCGTTTCGCTAAACAAGATCGAAAGGACAGCGAAGACCACTATGATCAGAACAGGGAACTTCCAGCCCGTTCTAAGCAAATGCCCCAGCGATTGTTTGGAGGGCGGAGCAATCCACCACACAATTACGCTCGAAATCACATAGACTGCCGGCGTCAGGATTGCCAGGGCGGCCCAGTATGTCAGCCAATTGTAAGGAACGGGGCGATGGCCGTACACACGGCGCACCCGGTTCATCGGAGGCTGGATCAAATTCCCGATGCAAAGAGAGTACACAAGGACAGTGACAGGATTGATCGGTTGCCCGATGGCCCAAAACACGGCGGTTCCTATTACGGCAACGCCGAGGTAGATGCCCTGGAGCTGCAAGAATCGCCTAAGCGTGAGGGGAGAGGACTTCATGTTATCGAACCGCGTGTCTGTGATATTTAGCCTGTCTACCATTGTATAGCCGGATGGGCTGAGGCCTTGGGAAAAGGCGGTCGAATCACAAATATTGGTGATGAGCATCACATTTTGCTATAGTGGGGGCGTTGGAAGCGGGCTGCATCCCGATTTCAGGGAGCGGCACCGGAGGCCGACATGAGTTCCATCCCGACCGGGGGCGACGGGAAAGTGACCGTGCCCGATTTGCTGCAGCGGAAGACCGACGCTGCGGTTTCCCTGAACAAAAAGAAGATTACCTGCCTGACGGCATACGACTATCCGACGGCGAGGCTGCTGGACGAAGCCGGGGTGGACGTGGTGCTGGTGGGCGATTCGGTGGCCATGGTGGCGTTGGGTTATGACAGCACGTTACCTCTCACACTAGAGGAGGCGCTGCACCATACAAAAGCGGTGCGCCGCGGCGTCCACAGGGCACTGGTCGTGGCAGACATGCCCTACGGCTCCTATCACGGCGATTTGAACGAGTCCCTACGCAACGCCATTCGCTTCGTGAAGGAGGCGGGAGCAGAAGCCGTGAAGATCGAGGGTGGCGAGCGGCGTCTGGAGTTAATCTCCCGGCTTACCGAGGCGGAGATTCCCGTTATGGGACACGTCGGCCTGACCCCCCAATCAGTGAATGCCCTTGGCGGATATCGAGTCCAAGGGAAGACGCACGACGCGGCAGAGCAAATTATGCGCGACGCGCGGGCAGTGGAAGCCGCAGGGGCGTTCAGCATCGTGCTGGAAGCATTGCCCCGGGAATTGGCGGCAGAGATTACGCGCTCGGCCCGGATTCCTACCATCGGAATCGGCGCTGGGCCCGATTGCGACGGACAGATTCTGGTGCTCCACGACATGTTGGGTTTGACCTTCCGGGAGCCGCCGAAGTTTGCGCGACAATATGCCAACGTTGGGCAAACCATTCTGGAAGCAGTGAAAGAGTATTGCGCCGACGTGCAGAGCGGAAGCTTTCCTTCGGATGCGGAGTCGTATCATGCGCCGGGAAGCGTGAAAGGACGCAAGACGATTCCGATTGCGCGATGAGCGAATGGAAATGCAGAGGATTCAAACAGGGGCGCCTTGAGCAGACCGGGGTGCCCCTGTAACTTTGTGCGGCGAGGTGAAAACATGAAACCTGCGGAGATGGTAGCCCTGTTCAAATACAACGCCTGGGCAGACCGCCGTGTGCTGAAAGCGGCAAGCGCACTCACACAGGAGCAATTCACAAAACAGTTGGGCTCCAGTTTTTCCTCGGTGCGCGACACGCTGGCGCATATCTACGGCGTCGAATGGCTGTGGCTGGAGCGCTTCCAGGGACACTCGCCATCGGCAATCCCTAACGACCCAGCGTTCGCGGATATTACCAACCTAAGAGCAAGCTGGGCAGCGTTTGAACCCAAGATGCTGAACTTTGTGCGCGGATTGACGCAGGAAGGCCTGGATGCGGTGATGGAGTACAAGACCATGAAGTATGGCGTGTACTGCAATCCCCTGTGGCAATCGATGTTTCATCTAGTGAACCACGGAACCTATCATCGCGGACAGATCACCACGATGCTCCGGCAGCTTGGGGCGCAGCCAATTCTGACGGATTTGATGCACTTCTACCGCGAGCAGGCCACGGCGGCGGGAGCCTGAGTGGCGCATGGAGACGATCCGAACAATCGCCTGGATGAAGGAGAAGGCGAAGGAAGCGCGGGTTGAACAAAGAGTGATTGGGCTTGTGCCAACCATGGGAGCACTGCACGCGGGACACATGGCCCTCGTAGAACGCGCCAAGAAAGAATGCTCCCCTGTCTATGCTTCCATTTTCTTGAACCCGAAACAATTTGGCCCGAAGGAGGACTTGTCCAAATACCCGCGGCCCATCGAGGACGACACCGCGAAACTCGAAGCCGCAAAAATCGATAGCTTGTTCTTGCCGGATGCCACAGAGATGTACCCGCCGGGGTTTTCCACCTTCGTGCATGTCGAAGGGTTGAGCGAACGACTCGAAGGCAAGTCGCGCCCCGGCCATTTCCGCGGAGTGACCACCGTTGTATTGAAACTGCTCGAGATTGTGCAGCCGCACTTTGCCTATTTTGGGCGCAAGGACGCGCAGCAAGCGCGCATGGTACAGCAAATGGTGCGTGATCTGAATGTGGACACGGAGATCGTGTTGTGTCCGATCGTGCGGGAAGCGGACGGCCTGGCGTTGTCGTCCCGCAACGTCTATCTGCATACGGAAGAGAGAAAAGCGGCGACCGTGTTGTCGCGCGCGTTGCGTGCTGCGGCAGAGGAGTTAGGCTCGGGAGTGCGCGATGCTCTGCATCTGCAACAAACAATGCATAAAATCCTGGCAAGCGAACCGGGCGCCCGGGTAGATTACGCGGAGATCGTGGATGCGGAGACGTTTGAGCCAGTGGCGCGAGTGGCGCGGAGAAGTTACGCGGTGCTGGCGGTGTTCATCGGAAAAACGCGCTTGATTGACAATCTGTTGATTGGGGCGGACGGGGAGGAATTAAGGACGGAGCTGTGAACGCGGCGCGACTCGCAGTGCTATTGGAATGCTCTACTCAGGAAAGATTACGTGTTGGAGAGCTGCGATAGTGTTTCAGCTGCGTGGCCTTTGGCTTTGACTTCGTCCCAAATCTGCTCGATTTTGCCTGTAGGGCCAATTAGAAATGTGCTGCGAACGATTCCCTTGAACGAGCGGCCCATGAATTTCTTCATCCGCCAGACGCCGTAGGATTCGATCATCTTGTGCGTTGGATCGCCGAGCAAGGGGAAATTGAGCTTCTGCTTGGTTTTGAAATCCTTCAAGGATTTTTCCAGATCGGCGCTGACGCCGAGAACAACAACATCTTCCTTATCAAATTTTGGTTTCAGGTCGCGAAATTCGCAGGCTTCGATAGTGCAGCCGGGCGTGCTAGCTCTGGGGTAAAAATAGAGCAGGACGCGCTTGCCCTTGAAATCTTGCAGCGAGACTTCCTTACCTTCGTCGGAGGCGAGCGTGAAGTCCGGGGCCTTATCGCCGATCTTGAGCATGGATTAGTCCTTCAAATCAAGATAAAAGCTTGCGGAGAATGTCGTTCACGGATTGCGGATTGGCCTGTCCTTTGGTGGCGCGCATGACCTGGCCCACGAAAAATTTAAAGACTCCCTCGTTGCCTGATTTGAATTTGGCGACATTGTCGGGGCTCTTGGCAATGATGTCGCGCGCGGCTTCTTCAATGGTTGCATCACTAACTTGTGCACCGAGTCCTTCTGCGGCGACAATCTCCGCGGCGGAACGCCCCGAGTCAAACATCGTGGCGAATACTTTCTTTCCCACTGCTCCAGTAATTTTCCCGGATTCCACGAGGGAAACAAGCTCAGCCAGCGCAGCAGGCGCGACGGGGCTTGCGCTAATTTCTTTGCCGGAATCGTGCAAGCGTCGTAGCAATTCCGTCTGCATCCAGTTGGCAGCACCTTTTCCGGGAGCGCCTGCCTTCACAACGGATTCGAAGTAACCCGCGAGGGCTTGCGTATCGGTCAGGACCTCAGCGTCGTAAGCGGTAATGCCGAAGGAAGAGACAAAGCGCGCACGCTTGGCAGCGGGAAGTTCGGGAAGCGAAGCGCGGACTTCGTCGCGCCAGGCGGAGCTCACATGCACAGGCAGCAAGTCCGGCTCCGGGAAATAGCGGTAGTCGTGAGCCTTTTCCTTCGAACGCATGGAATCCGTGCGTCCCGCATGCTGATTCCACAGCCGCGTTTCCTGAGAGATGCTGCCGCCCGCCTCCAGGACGCCGATGTGGCGCTCGATTTCGTACTCGAGTGCTTTAGCTAGATAGCGGAACGAGTTGAGATTCTTGACCTCAACCTTGGTGCCAAATTCTTTGGCGCCGCGCAGCCGCACGCTGACATTGGCGTCGCAGCGCAGCGATCCTTCTTCCATGTTGCAATCGCTCACCCCGGTGTAAAGGAGGATCTGGCGAAGCGTAGTGAGGTAGGCGTAGGCCTCGTCGGGTGAGCGCATGTCCGGCTCGGAGACGATTTCGCTAAGCGGCGTGCCGCAACGATTCAGGTCAACGTAGGTCTTGTCCGCGGACTGCGCCAGGCCATCGTGCAGAGATTTGCCGGCATCCTCCTCAAGATGAAGGCGCGTGATGCCAATGCGCTTCGTCTTTCCGTCGTGCTCGATTTCCAGCCAGCCGCCGGTGGCAAGCGCCAGTTCGTATTGCGAGATCTGGTAGCCCTTAGGCAGGTCGGGATAGAAATAGTTCTTGCGGGCGAAGCGGGAATGTTCGTGAACTGTGCAGTTTAGCGCCAGCGCCGCGCGCATCCCCATCTCGACTGCACGCCTATTAAGGACAGGCAGCGTTCCCGGAAGCCCGAGGCATACGGGGCACACGTTGGAGTTAGGCGGATCGCCGAAGCGCGTCGAACAACTACAGAAAATCTTGGATTTTGTCAGAAGCTGGGCGTGGACTTCCAAACCGATAACCACCTCATACTTCGCGAGGAGTTCCGGGGACATGGCCGAATCTGTGGCGAACTTGGTCATGGGCAAAGACTAAATTATATCAGACCATGTCTCAAAATCGGGCTGGGCGGCGGTTCAACCGGAATCACGCGTTATTTCCTTTTTCGTCCGCCAGTAAATCGCAAAACACAAACGATTCGCGCTCGACGACTTGCCCAAGTTTCACTGAGATCGGCGAACCAAAGATCGGTCCAGCAAACACAAACGTATGGAACTCACCATTCTCACCGCAAGGATCCACGTTTGGCGGAAGTTGACTGAAGAAACTGCTATCGAGCTCTCTGCCCGCGAAGGAGGACGGCAGTTTGGTGGGATCGAGACATACGGTAATGGCGCGAAAGCCATCACGGATGAATTGCGCAGCAAGCTGGCGCGTATCCATCTTCCAGAGAGGGAAAAGGGCGCTCAAGCCGGCCTGTGCTAATTTCGATTCGCGGTAAGCACGCAAGTCTTCTAAAAAAATGTCGCCAAATCCAACGTGCAGAACCCCGCGATCGCGAAATCGCAAAATAGCCTCGCCCATACGAGATTCATATACCGGATTGACGCACTGGGGCGGGATGCGGACCTCTTCCAGCGGCAAGCCGATGGACTCGGCCTGTCGCTGAAGAAGTTCTCGGCGCA
Source organism: uncultured Acidobacteriaceae bacterium (assembly GCA_964405585.1). GTDB lineage: Bacteria > Acidobacteriota > Terriglobia > Acidiferrales > UBA7541 > Acidiferrum. The sequence continues at coordinate 11,914 of CAYOOS010000009.1, forward strand.
CACCGTGCATGCTGATGCGCTCGTAACCTTCCGTCACTGTGGTAAGAAGACCGACCACCTCGAACTCCGGGTCGCGAAGCAGCGCGTGCAAGGCCATGGCGCTGTCCTTGCCGCCACTCCAGGAAAAGAGGACGGGAAGAGGCATGGCTCAGTTATGGCCTGCGAATTGGTAGCGCAGGCCAAGACGATAATCACGGCCCAGGGCGGGATAGCCAAAAGCGTCCTGGTATTGTTTATTGAAGATGTTGGTGGCACGCGCAGTGAAAGCCAGGCCGCGCGTAACATTGTAGCTGGCAGCCATATCAAACCTTGCGTATCCCGGGTCATTCACTTTAATGAAATCGATGAAGTCGCTGTCCGTGCGCACCCCCGTGAAATAGCCGATGAAGCTCCAGTTCACGCGAGCCAGAGCGAGATTGAGGCCCAGTGAACCGGAATGAAGTGGGCGCCGGAGAAGACGGTTTCCGGGAATGAGCGCCGGATCAGCATAGGGATTTTCCGATTGCAGGACCCGAGTGTCGTCGTAAGTGTAGTTTCCAAAGAGGAAAAGATTCTTGCGCAGGCGCCATTCGGAGGCGAGGTTCAGACCACGAGCGAAGGCGAGGTCCGTGTTGAAGTATGTTCCGTTGCCGAAGGGGCAGGTACTTGGTGGGAGGGCTGTACACAGCCCACCGGGGAAACAGTTCGCAAAACTCACAATGTCATAGAAGCGATTGTAGAAATAATCGGCTGAGATTTTCCAGCGATCCGAGGCCAGTTTCTGCTCGAAACCGGTGGACCAGTTCTTGCTGGCTTCGGGTTTCAGGTCGGGATTCCCCGGGAAGCAAGGGTCCGTGCCAAAAGTTTCGTCGAAGCGTGGTTCTTTGATGCCCTCACCGTAGAACGCGCGGTAGCGCGTGTCCCCCCAAAATCCTTTGCCGTAGTGAAGCACATAAGACGCGCCGGCGCGGGGAACGACGCGAGTGCCAAAACTGGCGTTGTCTTCAGCGCGAACACCGAAGTCGAGCGAGAGCCGGGAGAGAGGCGTGTAACGAAAATCAAGATAACCGGCCTGATTATTGCGGCGAAGATGCCCCGGCACGACATAGTTGATGCCGCCATTTTCCACTTCGTATTGGTAACCGGCGGTGGCGAGGAAGGTGCGGGAAACATAGGTGGACTGGGCGCCAACCCCAGCGCGATTGAACTCGAGCAGTGTGTTGTAGGCCGCGCTGACGGGCAGTGTTTCAAAGCTGTCCTGGCGAGTATAGGACTCCGTGCCGGTGACTTGGTTGTGCCAATGAGAACCGGTAACGAACTCCCAGCGCGCGTTGGCTGAAAAAATATGCTGCGCGTAGCCTTGAGTCGCGACGGGCGGCAAAACAAGCGTGGGCCCGGGGATCTCGGCATCGCTGGCATTGTTACGTAGAGAGAGGTGAAGCTGATTTGTGTCTGAAAATGAGTAGCCGAAGTTTCCAGAGAACGTGCGGTTGAGGAACGCGTCATCCGGACCCTGCCCGTCTGTTTGGAAATAGGCAGCCGCGCCGGAGTAATCAAATTTACCCAGAAGGCCGCTGAAATCGCCGCCGCCGCGCGCGGAAGAGAAGCTGCCGCCTTCCGCATACAGGTCAGCGGAAGGGATGCGAGTCTCGCCGCGATGAGTAAAGAGTTGCACGACCCCGGAGACCGCATCGCTGCCATAAATAGCGCTTTCCGCACCGCGCACAATTTCCACTTTGTCGATATTCTCCGTGGTGAGACTCGAGAAATCCACGGCGCTTCCGGGAGGGTTGATGGGCGTGCCGTCCACGAGAACCTTCGTGAAATCGGAATTGCCGCCGTTCAAGAAAAGTGAAGATGTACCGCCAAAGGGGCCGGTGCGGTCAATGGCGACGCCCGGAGAAAAGAGAAGCAGATCAGGGACCGTGACCGGCTGCCGCTGATCAATCTCCTCGCGCGTGATCACATCGGTTGGCGCGATCGTTTGCGAACTCAAAACAGGCTCGGCTTCGGCGGTAACAACCACGCTGGATGACAGGCGCTGCAACTCAAGCCGGAGATCAAACCTGCGCGATTCGCTGGGAGCGAGATCAAATGTGAAGTCGCGAGGGGCAAAAGGATCGTGAGTGAAATGGACGAGGTAGCGGCCCGGCGGAAGTGAAAGATGATAGGCGCCATCTTCCGAAGAAGTAGTGGCGAAGGGTGGCGCGCCCGCGGAGTTTTCCAACTGAGCAGCGATCTGAACGCCGCCGACTCCGGCGCCCGAATGATCGGTAAGCATGCCACTGACCAGAGCATCGGAAACTTTGGATTGCGGAAACGCAGGAACTGCCCGGACAAAAAGAAGTATAGCCAGAATGCTTGCGATAAGAATTGGTTTTTTCATGGGTTCCTCGGCTCCCTCACGCGCGGGAGTGTAAAGGTTGACCGGCGCAAAGAAACTTGCGCTGGCTGCGGACTTCGCCGGTCTCCTGGCTTGGCGGGAAAGAACGCTCAATTGCGTGAGCCTGAGCAAAAAACAGAACTCGCTTGGAGCGCGCTCGCGGCCTTCCCGCAGCGAAAGGGGCTGCAGTGGCCCACGAGCGAAATACCCGCCTTACAGTCGCGCGGCGGCGACGGTTTTGCACCGTCTTCCCGAGCACGAAGTCCGCGGTGATTGTGGAGGGGCAGAGCCCGCTGCAGGTTACGAGTTTCGGCTGCTCGGAGGCGCCGGGTTGAGGTGGACGCGGAACGAACTTACGTATTTGAAAAAAGCGTAACGCGCGGCCGGCCGGAAGCGGTCATCTCCACGGAAAGCGGCGCTTGAAAAACCTGTTCGAGCAATTCGCGCTGGAAAACCGTTGAAGGCGGGCCCACGCGCAGGCACTTGCCTTTCTGTAGCAGTACAACCTGATCGGCGTATTCTCCGGCCAGATTCAATTCGTGCGTCACGACCAGCACCGTGTAGCGGTTTTCCGCAGCCAATCGGCGAAGGTTATGCAGCAGATCCACCTGCGCGCCAATGTCCAGATGGAGCGTAGGCTCATCCAGAAGCAGTAGAAGCGGTTGCTGGGCAAGGGCGCGAGCGAGAATCACGCGTTGCTTTTCCCCGCCGGAAATCTTGTCCATCCAGCGGTCACTCAGATGATTGGCACCAACCTGAGTCAGCGCGTTCGTAGCGATGATTACGTCATCCTCGGTTTCGAAGCGCAATCCTGAACCATAGGGGTGGCGTCCCTGCAGCACAAATTCCCAAACGCGCGATGGGAAGAGCAACCGGCTTTCCTGCTGCACCAGCGCGATCCGCTGAGCGCGCGTCCGAGGCGGAAGCGAGTGCGTGACGAAACCATTGAGGAAGATGCGGCCGGATAGAGGCTCGAGCGCGCCGGAAATCAATTTGAGCAGGGTGGATTTGCCGCAAGCGTTGGGGCCGAGGATGGCGACGATTTCGCCGGGCTTGGCGTGGAAGCTGAGCGCTTCCAGGGTGAACAACGGAGCTTGCGAAGGGTTGGAGGAATACGCATAACTGGCCTGCTCGACGCTGAGGCGCACGTCTGATGACGCGGCACGCGGTTGTTCCGAAGAAGGCAAGGGGGTACGAGGGAGGCTACTCATGTCATTCTCCTGCGAAGCAAATAGATGAAGAGCGGCGCGCCGGCTATCGCCGTTACTGCTCCGACGGAAACTTCCGAAGGAGCCACAACTGTGCGCGCCAGCGTATCCGCGACGACAATCGCAATGGCCCCACCGAGCGCGGAAGCAGGGAGAAGCATACGGTGATCCGCGCCAAAGATGAGGCGCATGATGTGGGGCACGAGGAGCCCAACATAGCCGATTGTGCCGCTTGCCGATACCGCAAGGCCGGTGAGAATGGATGCGGCAAGATACACCACGATGCGCACACGCCGGACGTCCACGCCAAGATGCATGGCCTCTTTTTCACCGGCGAGAAGAAGATTCAGGTCAGAAGCAGTGGTGTAGATCGCACCAGCGGCCACCAGAAAACCAAATGAGAGTAAGAAGAGCAGACTTCTAGGCTGCGGGGTAGAGAGATCACCCATAAGCCAGAAAACGGTGCCGCGAAGATTGCTGCCCGAGAGGGTGTTCATGAGGAACATGATGATGGCGGAAAGGAAGGAGGCGGTAATGATGCCGCCGAGAAGAAGCGTGCTACGGTCACTTTGACCCTCGCGGCGGCCCAGGACATAAACGGCGGCAATGGTGAGAGCCGCGCCCAGGAATGCGCCGAAGGGAGTGATGAGCCCGGCAAGCTCAGGGGACAAGGCGAGGTGACTCTCAATGATGAGGGCGACAATCGCGCCAACGGCCGCGCCGGAAGAGACGCCAAGAACGTAAGGATCCGCCAGGGGATTGCGCAGCAGAGCTTGAAAACTCGCTCCTGCCACTGAAAGCGATGCACCAACGACAATCCCCAGAAGAATGCGCGGCAAACGGATATCTATGACGATCATGCCGTAGTCGGTGGAGATAGCGCTGCTCTGGCCAAGCAGCACGCGGATGAGGTCGCGGCCGAGGCCGTAGAGTGAGACTTGAACGGCGCCCATCTTTAGCGCAATAACCACGACCACAAACAAGATAACCGCCAGGATGCCACAACGGAACAGGAGACGCCCCAGAGTTAGTGGACGCATGCAGACTCCGTGAAACGAGAACAGGCACTGGGCGAAAAAGATGAGAGTGCCGCGCGGGGAGACGCGGGCGGCGAGGCGTCCAGCGTCGGCTGAGTTTTTTCCGGAGCTCGCAAATCCTGGAAAACTTCGGGATGCAATTGCCGGGCAAGTTCTTCGATAGCGGAAACGATTCGCGGCGCGGGTCGATTAACAGCATCGCTAATCACCGCAAAATGGCGATTGCGCACGGCATCGAGAAGCCGCCAGCCGGGGCGCGCAGCCAACGCATCGAAATCACGCGCGGCGGATTCCGAATGGGATGCGGCAAAGACCAGATACTCCGGCTGCAGGTGAACAACCTCCTCCAGGCCCATCTGTGGCCAATCTTGGCTGGACTCGACGATGGAGACGCCACCCGCTTTGCGAAGTGCATCGGCGATAAAGGTGTCCTTGCCGGCGGAAATAAGTGGTTCGGTCCAGACAATGAACAGGACACGGCGCGGAGGTACAGCGGCAAGTTTGCTTTGCAACGCGGCGAGCCGGCCCTGAAGTTCCTCGCTTAGGGATTTGCCGGACTCTGAAGCGCCAAGAACATCGGCCAACTTCTGCGTGGAAGAGATGATCTCGGCAACACTGTGGGGATCGGTGGCGGAATAGCTGGGAATACCGAGAGTATCGAGGGCGCGAACGGTGTCGAGGCGATTGATGCTCTTCGTGACCAGGACCAGATCCGGACGGAGCGCGGCAATTTCCTCAAGATTGGGATTGATGATGCCACCGACTTTGGGTTTTTTCTGAGCGTCGGCAGGATAGTCACAAAAATCTGTGTCGCCCACGAGGTGCCCCTGCAGGCCAAGGGCATAAATCGTCTCCGTGATGCTCGGCGCAAGAGAAATGATGCGCACCGGTGAAATGGGGATGCGTACGCTTCGCCCCATCTCATCCACCACTTCGCGGGTAGCAGCCGGCGACGAAGGCTGGGGAGAATTGGCCTGCGCGAAGACACCAAGCGTGGCTACTAAGAAAAAGAGGAGCACAAGGCCCGCTGGTCGTGACACCAAGATGGAAGTAATGCGATGCACGAATCTCCCCTGACGAGAGTTCCGCGAGAACGAACAATAAAAAAGCCCCACGAGAATTGGGGCTGGAGCGCCGGCGTTCTCTCTCGCGAAGAACACGCAACCTCTTCAGCTTGGGAGGGTAGCCTGGCTTTCGGCAATGCTGCCGATTACAGTGGCGGGACCGCGGCCGATTTGCACGGCACTTCCCCACTTCCCGAGCCTTCAAGTTGTAAATTCAGTGTACGGTGCGATCGCAGGAGTGTCAATGGAAGTAAAGAAATTTTCTTGCCTGGAAATCAGCGGTTTTTCCAATTGGGCTTGCGTTTTTCCACCAGGGCGCGCAATCCTTCCTGGGAATCTTCCAGGCGGTAGAGTTCATTCAGAAAAATATCCATGGACTGTTTCAGGCCGTCGCGGAGAGAGAGTCCCATCCCGCTGAGGATAGCGCGCTTGGCCATCGTGAGCACCGGGCCCGAGTGGCTAGTGATGCGCGCAATCAGCTCATTCACAGTGGATTCCAGCTTCGACTCCGGAACAAGCTGATTGATCAGTCCCAGCTCCAGGGCGCGCTCTGCCGTGACAGCTTCGCCGAGGAGCACGAGTTCAAGAGCGATCTTAGGACCAACGAGAAATGGGAGAATGGTGGTGGCCAACGGCGGGAAAACGCCAATGGTAATTTCCGGTTGGGCGAAACGCGCTTTGGGTGTGGCAATAACCAGGTCGCCAAACGCCGCCAGTTCCGCCCCCCCGCCGATGGCGGGGCCGTTCACCACACAAAGAACGGGCTTGGATGTTTCCAAAATCCCCGCAAACACGGAGTGGAAAGCGTCAAGCATCTGGAATACGCGCTCGGAGGTGTACTCGCCTATATCAATACCACCGCAGAAAACCTTGCAGGCGGAATCCAGGACGATGAGCTTCACCTCTTCTTTCTCCGCAACAAACGCGATGCCATCCACCAGCTCGCGAAGCATATTTTCGTTCAGGAGGTTGTGCTCCGGTCGATTAAGCGTCATGCGAGCCACGCCGGGAGTGAGGCGAAGCTGCACATGCTGAAACTCCTGAGGGTCGCGGCGTTTGGGCTCTGTGCGAACTTCTACGCTAGGACGGCGTTCCACGATGGGTTTCTCCTTCCGAGGCACCCCGGATGCGGGCCGAATCTGATGCTAGCATGGGGTACATCAAAGGGTGGTCCGTGTTCGTTAAGGAGTGCGCAATGAGTTTGCTGGCATTCCGGCCAGTTGGCAAAGTATGGCGCGTTTCTGCTCCTTTCTTCCTTTGGCCTGTTTTGTTGGCGACCCTTGCAGCGGCGCTCAACTACAATGTCTGGAGGATGAATCTTCCCATGTCAACAAACGCTAATGAACTGCGCACGGCATCTGCTCTACGGCTTACTGGCCCGCTCGATGCCCAAGGCTTTCCCGAAAAGAACGCCTGGGAAAGAACCCCCCTCGCGCGATTTGAGCACGACTGGCAAGGCCAGAACCCCGATCCCGACAGAGCGACAGAAGTGCAGTTGCTCTGGACGCCAGATACGCTGTTTTTGAGGTTTCACGCAAGGTATCGAAACATTACGGTTTTCCCCGACGCTCGAGAAGATGGCTGGCGCGACGAGCTCTGGAATCGCGACGTCGTGGAAGCCTTTCTGCAACCCGACTCGCGCGACCCGTGGAAATACAAGGAATTTGAGGTTAGCCCGAATGGTTATTGGCTCGATTTGGACATAGTCAATCGCAAGTACACAGAACTGCATAGCAGAATGCTGCGGCGCGTCGTACAAAATGGCCAAACAAAGACATGGACCGCCGAATTGTCAATCCCCATGTCAAGCCTGACACCGCACTTTGACCCGCAACAAAGCTGGCGCGTAAATTTCTTCCGCGTGGAGGGCGCGGCAGAGCCAAGGTTTTATTCTTCGTGGAGCCCGACCTTTTCGCCCGAGCCTGACTTCCACGTTCCGGGAGCATTCGGCAAGTTAGTGTTCCGCGAATAGGAACTTTCTCCCCTCCAGTCATGCAAGTCATTTCTGATAAGCTCGCATGGGATTCCTATGCGAACAAAACCACTATGCTTGAGTCCTCAATTCCCCCGGCGACTGGAGGCCTGCTTATTTCTCCTCATTTTCTTGCTATTGAACGGCCTGCCTTCCGCCGCGCAAGAGGCCAGCAATCCCAACGCGCCAGTGGTGAACAAGGTTGAACCCCCAAACTGGTGGGTTAGGCTGACTCCGGATGTGATGTTGTTGCTTTCGGGCAAACATCTGGAAGCGACACACGCCCGCTGCAACATCCCGGAAGTTATCGTGAGCCGGACACAATCCTCCGCAAACGGGGACTACCTGTTCGTATGGCTGAAATTCGGCGCAGCCTTGAAATCCGGGACTGCCGTGTGCCGCCTTGTCACCCCCAAGGGTGAAACCACGTTCGAGTTGCCCATTGCAACGCGAAAACAAATTCTCGGCAGAAATCAGGGGCTCTCACTGGATGACGTCCTGTACCTGATCATGCCGGACCGCTTTGCGAATGGCGATCCTACCAATGACGAGCCAGTGGAGTTCCCAGGTTCTTTTGACCGTTCGAAGGCTCGCGCGTATCACGGCGGCGACTTGCGCGGAGTTCGCGATCACCTGGGGTACCTGAAGGATCTTGGGGTGACCACGGTGTGGCTGACGCCGATCGTGAAGAACGGGACGGCTCAAAGCTATCACGGCTATGGCGCCGTTGATTTATACAGTGTTGATCCCCATCTCGGAACGATGCAGGATTATCAGGACCTTGTGCAAGCCGCGCACAAAGAGCATATGAAAGTCTTTTTCGATGTGGTTCCAAACCATGTCGGTCCCTTGCATCCCTGGGTGAAAGATCCACCCACGCCGGATTGGTTCCATGGAACATTGGACCAGCATTTGCGTGCCTCTTCGCCGATCAACGAAAGTTTCTACGGTGTACTAGACAAAAAGCAACCGCCTACGGACCCGCTTGAATCTTTGGAAGACGCTCATGCCCCATCAGAGTTTAACAAAAACCTGACAGAGGGCTGGTTCGCTGGCGTTTTGCCTGACATGAACACCGAAAATCCTCTCGTCCTGCAATATCTCCTGCAAAACAGCATTTGGTGGGCCGAAAGTTCCGGACTGGATGGTTACCGCGTTGATACCGTCCCTTATGTTCCGCGCAAATTCTGGTCGGAGTGGCATCAGGGCCTGCGGCAGATTTATCCGCGACTCTCCACGATTGGAGAAGTCTTCCACCGCGATCCTGCCGTGACTTCCTTCTTCGCTGGGGGACGCCAGGGCTGGGACGGCATCGATACGCAATTGACCACCGTCTTCGATTTCCCCATGTGCTTTACACTGCGCGATGTCCTGCTGCACGGCGCGCCTGCCGGGCGCATCGCTAATGTTTTGCGCCAGGATTCGCTCTATCCCCATCCGGAGTATCTTGTACCTTTTTTCGCGAACCACGATATGACTCGCATGGCCGGAGAGAACAGCGCAACGCCGGCAAAGTTGCGGCTGGCTTTCGGGCTGTCCCTGACGTTGCGCGGCATTCCAGAAATCTACTACGGCGATGAAATCGGAATGCTTGGAGGCGGCGACCCTGACAATCGACGCGATTTTCCGGGCGGCTGGATTGGCGATCAACAGAATGCCTTCCTGCACGAGGGGCGCACGCGCGATCAAGAAGAACTTTGGCGATATGTGCAGAGCTTGCTCCGGGTGCGGCGCGAGCACGCGGCCCTGCGCGGCGGGAAGCTCTGGCATTTGGCGTCCGACGATTCGTCCTACGTATTTCTACGGGAAACCGAGGAAGATAAAATCGTGGTGGCCTTCCACAACGGTCCCGCCAGCCGTGAATTGAAGCTTTCCCTCCGCGATACACCTGCGCAGGAAGCTTCGGGTATTTCGCTGCTTTTGGGGGATGGCCAGGCAGACCTTGCAGGGCGGGAGCTTCGGCTGCAGCTCCCCGCACAGAGCCTTACCATATTTGAACTGCACTGAATTGTCGTGGGGATCTTTCAGGCGGGTTGCGAAACGGCCATGGAATTTACAGAATAGAAACAACTCCTGCTCCCCAGAAAGCCCCGCCTCGCGTATAGTTATTTACTCGGAAGGACCTCTCTCGGCCTCTCAGCCTTCCAGTGTTCGGTGAGGATGAAACAAGGACTTCAGGAGAAACCAATGAAGAAACTCTTTGTGCTGTTCGCACTGCTGGGGACGACCCTTATGGCATCTGAAAAGACGATCTATGATTTTACGATGAATTCGATTGACGGCCAGCCTACACCGCTCTCCAGCTTCAAGGGAAAAATTGTCTTGCTGGTGAATGTGGCCAGCCGCTGCGGATACACGCCGCAGTACACCGCGCTGGAATCCATCTACGAAAAATACAAGGGCCGCGGTTTTGTGATTGTGGGCATCCCGGCCAACAATTTTGGGAGCCAGGAACCAGGCTCCAATCAGGAAATCAAGACCTTCTGCACGGCCAAATACCACGTGACGTTTCCGATGATGGCCAAAGTTTCGGTGAAAGGTAGCGACATCACTCCGCTCTACCAGTTTCTGACAGACAAAACCGCGCATCCCGACACGGGGGGAGAGATCGGCTGGAACTTCACGAAATTCCTCGTTGGTCCCGATGGAAAAGTGATTGCGCGCTTTGATTCCAAAGTGGAGCCCGATTCCGAGCAAGTCACTTCGGCGATTGAAAAGGCGCTCGCGGAAAACAAGCAGTAACACAGCCGTTGTCCGCGCAGTTTCACAGCGCGCCGGATGGCGCACCCTTCGCGCACCAAAGACTCCTCGGGGGGACTCTTCTTTGCGTCTACCTGGACCACAAAGGATGTCCACTTGATTCACTGTTTCGGATCACACTGAACAACCCTGTGCAATGATATCCCCATCGGCGAGACAATATGCTTCACAAAACATGCGCCGCGCGCCCTGTCGGACTTTCGCTAGCCCTCGCACTTGCCACAGTTACAGGTGGCCTTGCAGTGAGGTTCGCTCCACTGGGTCTTCCGTTCGTCCTCGTGAAGTATGGCGGCTCGAGTCTCTGGGCCTTGATGGTCTACTGGTTAGTCTCGACCCTGCTCCCCTCGTGGCGTCTCCCTGCTGTCGCCGTGCTGACGGGAGTCCTTGCGACGCTGGTCGAACTCGTCAAGCTCTACCACTCGCCCGGGTTGGACGCGTTCCGACTCACGCTTCCCGGCGTTCTGTTGCTTGGGCGCTTCTTCTCCGTCTGGGACATCGCGGTGTATTGGATCGCTATCGTCTTCGGGTCGTTGGTTGATCGGGCGATTCGAAGGGGCTAGGAGGGTGCATTGCCATAAGGGAAACTGCTGCTACGCGGCGAGTGACGGTTTGACATTACCTCGGTCGGAGAAATTCCGGAGACCTGGGACAAGTATTGCAGCGTGATGCATGATGGCGCGTGGAGCGCACATCGGAAGACAGCAAGAAGTGGGTGCCGCATCCTCCAGACGAGAGAACTGAGGAGATTTTTTCGGGGAAGGTTTGAATCAGCCGGTGACGATGCTTTCCAGCGCAGCCTTGTTCTTGATGATCAGGGTTGAGCCCATCACCTGTAGCAGTTGTTTCCTTCGAAAATCCGCGAGCAGGCGGGTAACTGTCTCTCGGGAAGAGCCGATCATCTGGGCTATCTCTTCGTGCGTCAGGGTCAGCTTCAAGCGGATCTGCCCTTTTTCTTCCGGATAATTCGCAGCCCATTCCAGCAGGAACCGCGCCAACTTTTCTCCCGCGGAATGGGAGAGGCCGATCGTGCGCATCTCGGCAACAGCCGCATGGTAGGTCTCGCCTAACTGTTGAGCAACACGCAATGCCGCTTCGCCGTTGTCTTTCAGAAAACCTAAGAAGTCATTCCGTGCAATGAAATTCGCCTGTGCCGGTTCTACCACATCTGCTGTGAGCTCGTAACATGTGCCCGTGACGGTCGCTGGTAGCCCCAGCACTTCTCCTGGTTCCGAAATCCGCAGAATTAGCGTCTTTCCGTCCGCGGAAGAGGTAGAAAGTTTGACGCGGCCGCTGCACAGAATAAACACGCCTCGGGCGGGTTGGCCTTCGACAAAGAGTGTTGCCCCCTTGGGATAGGAAGCGGAAGAAGTAATTGCAGATAAAGCTTTTACCGTCTGCTCCGGCAGGTTACAGAAGAGCCGCTCTTCCCGGTGTGGGCAGGAGAGACAGTTCTCGATAATCTCCAAACCATAAGGCGTACGCATAGTTGTGCCGTCTTGGAGTATACCCCCATCCAGCTTTGTTACAAACTGAAAGCGACTGGGATTGCGACGCCAGCCCGTAAGCATGAAATCACTCGCCTCTGTGACCTTATACCGTGCGACGCGAGGGACTCCCGTGATGCAAATCACGTTAGGGCGTGATAGCCATCACCGACCCCGCCCTCCATTCTGTACTATTTGTAACTTGGGGGATTCCGATGCGGGACCTCCGGAATGTCTTGCAGATCCTCAGGGCAGAGCTCGCCTTCCTGGAAAAAGGCGGCTACCGAAGAGGTCCGCGTTATCCCTTCCGCCCCAATTTCATCTTTGAAGATTCTCCCACCTGCATCAACTTCTTGGCCCATGACCAGCAACGCCCCTGCACGGAATGCCCGCTAATCCATTTTGTGCCGGAGGATTACCGCATCGACAAATTTCCCTGCCGCCACATCCCACTGACTGCGCGAGGAGAGACGGTCCACTCCTTTTATGAGTGGGGCACCGAGGAGGAGTTGGAGAACGCGGTGAGGGAGTGGCTACGGGAAACAATTAAGGAACTAGAAGGCGGCAAGAAAGCAGAAGTCCAAGCTGCCTGAGTGCCATTGTATTTTCTAGTTGGATTCAACAAACAATCCTGAGGAAATTTTGCCAAGCAAGCGTCGTGCCCGCGAACAACGGTCTATTTTTGGCCGTAATAGGCCGCATTCCCATGTTTACGGAAAAAGTGTTTTTCGTGGAGCACCTTATCTATGGGCCGTGCCTGCCGATTTGCGGTAAGTGTCTGGAGCGCCAAAGCCGCGATCTCTTCGACGATGACGGCATTGTGCGCTGCCGCTGCTGGTGTCGCACCCCAACAGAAGGGGGCGTGGCCTGCCACAAGGACAGCCGGGGTATGCAGAGGGTCGCGTTTCCCAATGCACCGCACAATCGCCAGTCCTGTGTTCAGCTCATAATCCTTGCGAATCTCCGCGGGTTTCATGGACTTCGTCACCGGAATTGGCCCGTGAAAATAGTCGGCATGCGTTGTGCCGAAACAGGGAATTTCCCGCCGCGCCTGAGCCCAAGAAGTAGCAGCGCGCGAATGGGTATGCGCCACTCCTCCAATCGCCGGAAACGCCTTGTACAGCACCAGATGCGTTGGCAAATCGGAGGATGGGCGGAGAGTCCCCTCCACGATTTTGCCCTCCATATCTACAACCACGAGATCTTCCGGATTCATCGTTTCGTAGGGGACGCCGCTCGGTTTGATGACCACCAGACCCTGCTCGCGGGCAATCCCGCTGGCATTCCCAAAGGTGTAGAGCACCAGGCCCCGGCGAACTAATTCCAGATTGGCTTCCAGCACTTCTTCGCGAAGTTTCTTCAGGTTCATGCGTTTCCTCGCACCGCAGCAGCAATGTGCCGCAAGGTTGGCAGGATGCGTCCCGCGGCGACCGGCGCGCCTTCGTTTTTCCCGAATCCAAAATACATCTCGCGATAGAGCCCATAAAGCTCTTCGTACACCTTGGCCGCTTTGGCGTCTGGTTCAACCACACGGTATTTAGGGCAGAGTGCGTCCTGCGCCTTTTCAATCGAGGGAAATGCCCCCGCCGCCTGCGCTGCAAAAATCGCCGACCCGAGGCTGGTCACTTCGGATTGCGGGATCAGCACCGGCTTATTCAGAACGTTGGCGTAGATACGGTTCAACACTTCGTTCTTTTGTGGAATGCCGCCGGCATTGATGACACGCCGTATGGGCACGCCGTGCTGCTCCATGCGTTCGAGAATCACGCGGGTGTGAAATGCCGTGCCTTCAATCGCGGCGAAGAGTTCATCCTGCGCGGAATGTGTCAGATTCCAACCAAAGGTCACGCCGCCCAGCTCCGGATTCACCAGCACCGTGCGGTCACCGTTATCCCAAGTCAATCGGAGCAGTCCGGTTTGCCCGGCCCGGAAGTTCTCGAGCCCCTGCGAAAGCTCCGCAACGCTCTTCCCCGCACGCCGCGCAATGGCATCGAAAATATCGCCGGTGGCCGAGAGCCCAGCTTCGACGCCGGTTTTCTCTGGGTGCACCGAACCCGGCACCACGCCGCACACTCCCGGGATGAGCCGGGAATCGTCGCTCATCGCAATGATGCAGGTGGACGTGCCGACAACGTTTACAACATCACCGGTGCGCGCGCCCGCCCCAATCGCATCCCAGTGCGCGTCAAATGCGCCAACAGGGATGGGGATCCCTGGCTTCAGGCCAAGTTTCTTGGCCCATTCCGCGCTGAGGCCACCGGCAAGCTTGTCGCTGGTTTCATAGCGCCCGTTGAGTTTGGCGCGCACTCCCTTCAGCAAAGGGTCCACTGCGACCAGAAATTCTTCCGGGGGCAATCCTCCGAGCGAAGCATTCCACATCCATTTATGGCCCATGGCACAAATCGAGCGCGGGGCCGCGGCCACGTCAGATATCCCGCAAAGGACAGCCGCAACCATATCGCAATGCTCGAAAGCGCTGGCGAATTTTCCGCGCTTATCTGGATTGTGGCGCAACCAGTGAAGCAACTTGGAAAAACCCCATTCCGAAGAGTAGGTTCCGCCGCACCACTTGATGGCTTCGAGGCCGGTGCGGTGAGCGGTCTCGGTGATCAGCGCAGCCTCGCGCCAGCCGCGATGGTCACACCATAGGTAGTATTCGTTGAGGGGCTCTAACTTTTCGCCAACCGGAATGACGCTGGAGCCAGTTGTATCAATGGCCAGCGCGGCAACCTGGTCTCCCGGGACTTTCGCCGCAATTAGGGCGCGCTGCACCGCTTCGGCCAGTCCTCGCATGTGGTCTTCGTGGCTCTGCGTCGCGTGATCGGGATCCTCTTTCGTGCGGTGCAGAGGATATTCCGCGGTGCCGGAGCCGAGGCGCCCCTTTGCCGTATCCACCAGCGTGACACGCACGCTGAGCGTGCCAAAATCCACTCCTGCCACAATTGCCATGTGTGTCGTTCTCTCTTCGCTTCGGCCGTGGTCTTACGCCTTATGGGCGTACATGTCCCAGCCGAGATATCTTGAGGCGGCTTCATGCACCATCGGGG